>JAPLTI010000342.1 GCA_026398285.1 Verrucomicrobiota bacterium | reverse complement strand
GTGCTGGTGGCGTTGTTGTCGCCGACGGTCAAAGTCGGCGTGCCACTCACGCCATCCACTGTGCCGTTGCCAGTGAGACCGTTGATGGTTTCGCTGAAGCCGCCCATTTTGAAAGTGCCGGAGTTGATGATGAGGTTGCCTTTACCTGCACCATCAGCGATTTGATCGGATTTGCCGAGAGTCAAGGTGGCGTTGGCCGTGCTGATAGTGGTGTTGCCTGCGTAGGTGTTCGCCCCCGAGGTGGCATTCAGCGTGACATTCAGCACACCCGCGCTTTGGGTCATGATGACAACACCTGAATTTCCCGAGATGGCGCCTGTGACGCTGAGCAATTGGCCGCTATTTAGGGAATTGAATGTGACATCCGCGAGATTCGCGTTGATCGCTCCAGCAATGGAGGGATTGGTGCCAGCGACCCGGAAGGCACCCAACTCGGAAGGACCAGTTCCTTGAGCACTGTTCACCACAATGGCATTGTTGATAATTCCTGATGTGTTGCCCGCTAAATAAAGTTGCGCCAGTGAGGATGTGGAGTTGCCTATCGTGATTGCGCCGGTTCCATAGAGACCATTCGTGAGCGCGCCAGGAGTTCCTGCTCCGATCGCGTAGCTGCCTAATATGGGACGACCGCTATTGAGATAGGTTCCTCCGGAATAGGTGCTGTTAGTGTTGGTAAAAACATCGCTCGTATTGAGCACAAGCGCCATATTTCCAGTGAATAATTGGGCAGCCCCGGACCCCACCGTGGTGATTGTCAAATTGGCAGAAGCTCCGCTGTTGGTGATCGTTCCTGTGGCGGTCGAGAGGCTCTTGATGGTGTTGTTGTAGCCGCTGAGATCCATAGCAGCCCCCGCCGCGACGCTGACTGCACTGTTATTACTGAATCCGGTGGTGCTGCCCGCCTTGAGTGTGCCGGCGCTGACTGTGGTTGTGCCGTTGTGGGTATTCGCTCCGCTGAGCGTGAGTGTGCCGGTGCCAGCCTTTGTGAGATTGCCAGTGCCGCTGATGATTCCAGAGGCTGTGGTGCTGGAGTTGTCGCCACCAGCAGTGAGAGTGAAGGATCCTAGTGTGACATTGCCTGCGCCGGCGATCGAGCCGATGGTTTCGCTCGCCCCCAAGTTCAAAACCGCGCCGCTGGCGACACTCACTGCGCCGGTGTCAATAATCGCAGCACCACCGCTGAGCGTGAGCGTGCCGGCATTGATGGTTGTTGCGCCAGTGTAGGTATTGGCCCCGGAGAGGACTTGGGTGCCGGAGCCATTTTTTGTCAGCGTCATGCCTGCCGCCCCATTTGAAAGCACGCCCGAGTATGTATTGCTCACACCGGATCCAAGATTGAGGGTAATGTCTGTAACACTGCTAAAGCCGGTCGTGATGACCGAGGCGAGATTCCCGCTGCCTTTGAGTCCGCCAAAGGTCGGCGTCGTGACGCTACTGAGAGTGATCACGCCTGCTCCGGAGGTATCGATCGCACTATTCTGCAGTGCGAGGGCATTGGAGAGAGTGAGCGTGCCGGCGTTGACAGTGGTTGTGCCGTTGTAGGTATTCGCTCCGCTGAGTGTAAGTGTGCCGGTGCCGTTTTTGGTCAGGGCCAGCGTGCCGGCGGTGTTCTTAATAACTCCTGCTCGGCCTTGCCAAGCGTCAAGGTGGCGTTGGCCGTGCTAATAGTGGTGTTGCCTGCGTAGGTGTTTGCACCCGAGGTGGCGTTTAGCGTGAGGGTGAGACCGCCGATTCCGGAGGTGCTCACTGTGACGCCCGAGTTGCCGGAGATCGCCCCGGTGACGCTGATCGTCCGTCCAGCGGCGTTGGTTGCGGCAAAGACGGCATCCGCGAGATTGGCATTAATTGAGCCGGCAAGAACCGTTCCCCCGCTTTCCGCGCGGAAGGCACCGCTCTCGGTTCCGCCTCCCCCAGCCGCACTGTTAACAATAATGGCATAGTTGATGGTCGCTGCACCGTTAAAGTAAAACTGAACCTTGTCCGTGGTAGCGGCACCCATCGTGATCGGTCCCGTGCCATAAATGCCACTGGTCAAGGCACCGGGAGAGCCTGCACCAATAGTGCTGGAAGCAAAAAGGCGTGTTGAGGTTGTTCCACTGCCATTACCAAAGACGGTGCCGCCGGAGTAGGTATTGGCTGTATTCGTAAGGATGGAATCTGTCGTGCTACCTCCAAAAAGCTGAAGCCCCAGGCTGCCAGTGAAGAGCTGTGCGCTAGTGGCACTCGGCATGGCGGTGGAGATTCTCAGTCTCCCGCCGCTTCCTGCGCTGGAGCTGTCCGTGATGGTGCCGGTGGCAGTGGAGAGGCTGCTGATGGTATTGTTGAAGCCGCCCAGATCGAGAGTGGCACCTGCGGCGACGCTCACGGCGCTGCCGCTGCTCACTCCGGTCGTGCTGCCCGCCGTGTGTGTGCCGGCGTTGATCGTCGTATTGCCGGAGTAGCTGCTGTTCCCAGAGAGGGTGAGTGTGCCGGTGCCATTCTTTGTGAGGCCCGCTGAGCCTGTGATAGCGGAGGATATGGTATCCGCGCTATTATTAACATTTATGGTCGGGGTTATTCCGCCCAAGGAAATAGTCCCACCAGCGAGGGTGATCGCACCGGATTGGGAGCCGAAGGTGAGGGAAT
>JAPLTI010000091.1 GCA_026398285.1 Verrucomicrobiota bacterium | reverse complement strand
TCACTGATGACATCTCAAACGACGCTTTCGGCGATTGCCGATTTTTTCGAAAAAGGCGGCCCCTTCATGGTGCTGCTGGTTTTGCTTTCGATAGTAACCCTCACCGCAATTTTTCTGCGCGCGTGGCGGCTCCGCGAAAGTGCCATTATTCCCAGACAGGTCGCGGAAGCGGTGGACGACCTCCGCCCCGGACACACCCTCCAGTCCCTGCAGGAGGAAATGGAGCGGCATCCCTCGGCCATCTCGCTCATTCTCTCGACACTCATCTCGCATCTGAACTGGTCAAAATCCGAGAATCTCGAAGCCGTCCAGACCTGCGCGAGGCACGAAATCGCCCGCATGGAAAAAGGCCTCGTCATTCTAGAAATTGCCACCGGCACCGGTCCGCTCCTCGGACTTCTTGGAACACTCTCCGGCCTCGTGGGTATTTTCGCCACACTCGGAAACAACGGCGATCCCGTGCAGGTGGCGCGAGGCATTTCCGAAGCCCTGAATACCACTATTGCCGGACTTGCTGTAGCCGTGCCCAGCCTGATTGCCCACAGCTATTTTCAGCGCCGGATCGAAATGCTGGCCGTCGAGATGGAATCCATCACCGCCAGCCTGCTCGCCAAGCTCTACCAACCTCAATAGCCGCCTGAGCGAAATGCAGTTCTACACCCGAAAACGCCGCAACCCGTTCATCAATATCGTTTCGCTCATCGATATTTTGGCAATCCTGCTGATTTTTTTCATCGTCACCACAAACTTCCGAAAGCCCCAGCCCCAGCTGCAAATCAATCTACCCGATTCCAAATCCGCCGAAACCGCCGCCGCCGCGCAGAAAGAACCCGCCGTGCTGAGAGTGAAGTCTGAAAAGGAAATCACGCTGGATGACAAACCCGTGACCATCGAAAATCTCACAGCCGCCTTGCAAAATATCCGGGAAACCCAGCCAAGCCGCGGAATTGCCATGCAAGCCGACCGGGAGGCCCCTTTCGGCACCGTAGTAAAAATCCTCGACTCACTCAAAGCCGCCGGACTCCGCGATGTGCCGGCCTTTACCCAACCCGACTCCGCAAAATGATCCTCGAAATCACCACTTTTGACCACCCAGCCCTCCGCACGCCGGGAGCCCATGTCGACCAGATTGACGACTCGATCCGCCAACTGGCTATGGACATGATCGAGACCATGCGGGAAGCCGAGGGCTTGGGACTCGCCGCCCAGCAAGTCGGCATGCCGCTGCAAATGTTCGTCCTCGATGTGCCCCAAATCAAAAAGCGCCCCAGCGCCATGCGCATTGGCGGCAAGCGGGCTGACTTCGAATCCCTCATGCCCATGGTGCTCCTGAACGCCGAGGTGGAGACCTTTGGCAGGATTCACACCGAGAGCGAAGGTTGCCTCAGTTTCCCGGAACTCTCGGCCAATGTCTCACGCCAACTCTCGGTTCGCGTCAAAGCCCTGGGCATCGATGGCTCCACCATCGAATTCGAAGCCGACGGCCTGCTCGCCCGCGCCGTCCTGCACGAACTCGACCACACCCGGGGCATCCTCTACATCGACCGCGCCGTTCCCGAAGATCGCATGGATTTCGCAGATGACATCCAGCGCCTCATCCGACCGGTTGCCTAAACCGACCGCGCCATCGCCAACTCCACCGCGAGTCGAATCGCCTGCCTCATGCTGTCAGGCCTCGCAATCCCACGACCCGCGATATCAAAAGCCGTGCCATGATCCGGACTCGTGCGAATAAATGGCAAGCCGAGCGTGACATTCACACCTTCGTGAAACGCATGCAGCTTCAGCGGG
>JAPLTI010000084.1 GCA_026398285.1 Verrucomicrobiota bacterium | reverse complement strand
CACGATCAGTTTGGCGGGCGTCATGAAAAGCGAGTCGGCGCTCTGGGGGGGGCTTCTTGCGGTGCTTGTTTTTTACACTGGCGGGAGTGAGTTGTTGGGCTCCACAGGAAATGCTGCTGCGGCTGCAGGGTCGTTTGCGGTGATATTCGCTGTCATGCTCTGGCTTTCCTTTGGTGTGGTGCACCATGCGGAGTGCTTGGCAGTCAAGCTTGGCGAGCCTTATGGCACGCTCATTCTCACGCTTTCAGTCATTTCCATCGAGGTGGTCATGATCTGCGCGCTCATGCTGAGTGGTTCTGAAAATCCTACATTGGCGAGGGATACCATGTTCTCGGTCCTCATGATTGTTCTTAATGGTATGCTTGGTATTACATTGCTGATCGGTGGGTTGCGTCATCATCAGCAGGTATTCAATCTCGAAGGGGCCCGGAGTTATCTCATCGTTCTTTCCTGCCTGGCATTCCTTGCCCTGGTTCTGCCGACCTTCAGCCGAACTGGCGGCGTCGGTTCGGCCTCGCCGATGGTTTTCGGCTTTGTGGCGATTGCTTCTGTCGTGCTCTACGGCGTTTTCTTGTTTCTCCAATCCACGCGGCATCGCGACTTTTTCGAGCACCCTTCGGAAGAGGAGGATGCGGGCGATGGACACGGCCATCTGGAAACGCGTTCCACGGCTTATCATGCCATTTTTCTGGTTCTTTCGCTGCTACCCATCGTGTTGCTTTCTAAAAAAATCGCCGTTGTGCTCGAATTTGGCATTTCCGCCCTGCAAGCGCCTCAGGCTCTCGCCGGCTTCGTGGTGGCGCTGCTCGTTCTCGCCCCCGAGGGCCTTGCAGCCTGCAAGGCCGCACTGCAAAACACCCTCCAACGCACGGTTAATATCGTTCTTGGCTCTGCCTTGGCCACCATCGGTCTCACCGTGCCTGCCGTTCTTTGCATCAGCGCTCTTACCGGCAAGCACATCATCTTGGGACTCGGGCCTGTGGAATTGGTGCTTCTCGCGGCCACATTTTTGTCCTCCGTGCTGGTCTTCGCAGGCAATCGCACGAACATGCTCGCAGGCGCTGTACACCTGGTCCTCTTCGCCGCCTATGCGGTGCTGATTTTCGATTGATGGGATTCGGGCTTGTGGAGACCGTTTTTCAAGATTAGCTGAAGAGCTTCGTATGGGTCCAAGCATCACCTCACGCCAAGTCAGTAATGCCGATGTGATGGCGAATGCCGTCAAATCCTCACTGGATGATGTGATGGGCACCTACCAGGGGCGCAAGATCACCACAGGCGGAAAAAGCCCCTCCGAAGCAGGTCTCGACCTGAACGACCCGACGAAGTTTTTCGAGCCCGAGACCGAGGCGCCGGTCAAGTCGCAGAGCAAGCAGTCCGCCGATGCCAAGGCCCAGAAGATGCGCGCCGCCATCGGGAAGATGTTTCCCGAGATGCAGAATTCCGCCGGGCTCCTGCGTTTCGCTGCTCTCCTACGCCGGATGCAGCGGGAGAATAATTTCAACGAACTTGCCGAGGAGATGGAAAAAATCTTTCCCGATCCCTCCGTGCGCTTCGGCGTCATCCAAGCCATGGCCGCCGACCTCGGCGGCGGGGGCGGGGATGGCACTTCCCAAGAGGCCCTGCGCGAGCATTTGCAGGAATACGGGGCGAAGCTGGAGAAGGAACATGGGCCTGCCATCGCAGCCGGCAACAACATCGCGCCGGTCCTCAACGAACTCGTCCAAGCTCGCCCACAGGATGCCGGCGATGTGCGTGATTTCTACCGTCAGTCAGTGCTCGGCTACCAATCACCCTCGGCATCCTATCGGCATATCGCCTCCCACCTCGGCCAATTCAGCGGGCGGCAGGACCTCCCGGGC
Source organism: Verrucomicrobiota bacterium (assembly GCA_026398285.1). GTDB lineage: Bacteria > Verrucomicrobiota > Verrucomicrobiia > Chthoniobacterales > Terrimicrobiaceae > UBA967. The sequence goes on along the minus strand of JAPLTI010000084.1, from coordinate 124 downwards.
GAGACTCCCGTGGCGGATGGACCGGAATTTGAGAAGCATTTCTCGGCGACGATTGATTTTCTCGCGAGCGCACTGGCAGCCGATCTGGCGGCCTCGCGTCCCTCGGGCGAGCCTGCGCAGTTGG
>JAPLTI010000038.1 GCA_026398285.1 Verrucomicrobiota bacterium | reverse complement strand
ATCCTCAAGGAAACGGCGAAAATCCAGAGCGCAGCCAAAGGCGAACCGAATGAGCAAGATGTGGGCAATGATGCGGATGACATTTTCGGATAAGCCCGCAGGGCAATCAACTGCAATGCAAACTTCTAAAAACGAGGAGATTTTATGACATCCACAGAAACCAGTGAGCCAAAACAGGCCGTGTCCGTGATCGGACAGGGTAGCCGCCTCTGTGTGGGCGGGCTTGGGTCCCATGCCACCACCATAGCGCGCCAAGTGATCATGGAACTCGGCGCCGAGGCCACATCCTTTCGTGCTGGGGCGGATGCCCTTGTGTTGCCTGACAACGCCTCTCCAAGTGATAAAGCCGAAGCTCTCGGGCAGTGGTATGCGGTTTTCACTCTCTCCGAACTCACCCGCCTGGCGCGCGGAGCCGAAGAGGAGCGTTCAGCAATCGAAGCTGGGGATAAAACTCTACGCATTTTGGATATGGAAATCCCATACGGACCTGAAAACTCCGCTCAAGACGCAAGTCGATTCAAACATCTCTGCCTCGACCGCCTTTTTCTGACCACGGCACGCAAGGCTGCACTCGCCGTTCGCCATGGCATCCCTTGCATGCTCGAGGGCGAAACGGCCACGGCCAAAACAACCGCCATCCTCTGGCTCGCCATGATGGCTCGTCAAAATACAATCCGCGTGAACCTGAGCGGGCACACCGACACAGGCGAACTGGTCGGGCGCTTCATCCCCTCAACCCAGTCGGGAGAAAACCGCCCCGCGTGGGAATTCTCCGAAGGCTACATTCCACGCGCCCTGCGCAACGGCTGGTGGGTAATCCTTGACGAAGTGAACCTCGCCGAACCCCAAGTGCTCGAGCGCTTGAATCCTGTGCTGGAACTGCCTCCAACGCTGGTCCTGACCGAGCACGATGGACGCCGCTTCGGCGGCGGAGGCGATGTGCCGATCTCGGAAAATTTCCGCCTCTTCGGAACCATGAACCCCTCGGAATACGCAGGACGCGCCACGCTCTCGCCAGCCTTCCGTGACCGATGGGGCATCTGGGGACACATCGGTAAGCCGTCGGAACCAGAGCTGCTTGATATGCTCCGCTGTCTGGTGACGGGAGAAAGCCCCGCCTTTGTGTGGGAGGGCGTGCGCTGGATACCCCCGCGCTCGGAGCCGATCTATCCAGCGCTTGGGGATTTCCCCGATTTGGAAATGACCCTCAAATCCATCTCCTCGTTCCACGCCCGCATTTCGGGGGCGGCAGGTGACAACGAGGCTCCAGCGAGCATCGGTCGTGTGCGCCGCGAGCGCTATGTATTCACCCGCCGCACGCTTCTCAATGCGATGCGCCTCATCCATGAAAACGCCAAGGGCGCATCCCGCCTGCGGGGAGTCACAGCGCGCGTCATGGCGGAGATTTACATCCAACGCCTCGCCGACCCAGCCGACCGCGCAGCCGCTCTGGCACTACTCAGAGCCACAGGTCTCGCCTGATCCAGCTACCACTTTCACACCCCGCAATCCCGATATATCCATGATTAAATCCCACAACCGCTCGTTTCTTCTCCGCGAACTCCAAGCCCTCGCCTGCCAAGTGACAGGCGAGGAGGTCAGCTTGATCGAAGGGGATGCCGGCGCGAGTTGGAGTTGGAACTGGAGGGACCGCGTCATCACGGTGGACCCCGACTACCTCACGGAAAAATCGGCCGATGTGTGTCGCGCCATCCTGCTTCACGAGAGCGCTCATTGTGCGATCACGCGCATTCACCACCTCTATCCCATAGAACGTTGCCAACTTTATCAGGATCTTCTCAATGTGCTGGAGGATCTCCGCATCGAGTCATGGCTCGCGTCAAAATTCCCCGGCTGCGCCGGATGGATCCACACGGCCAATGAGCTGATTTTTCAATCCTTGCTTGGATCGAGTTGGTCGCCGAGCTACCAAGTGCAGTTTCTGCGTGCCATTCTAGAAAAAGCGCACTCGGGCCAAATACCCGCAGGCGTCGCACCAGTGGTGCGCGAGGCGCTGGAGGAGACGGGCGATGCAGTCTCCACCCAGACGCTCTGCCATCCCGGCATCGCACGGGGACGCGCGGTTGCGAGGGAAACCTTAAACGCCCAGCAACGCATGCTGTTGATTTTCGACGAAAAAATCCGCCCTGTCTGGGAGCGACTTGTTGCCCTCGACGAATGCGCAGGCCGTTCGCGCATCACAACGCTCGGACCGAAAGAGCGCATCCATGCAGGCGGACCGCGCAACAAAAGCATCGCACGCGCCAGAAAAGCAAAGGCTGGCGACGGGGGGCCGGACTCCCCCGAAACCCTGAAAAAGGGATACATGGAGCGCCAAAAATCCCTCTCGCGCCTGATTGACCGACTCGCAAACGAGTTCATCGAACTCTTCGAAACAAACGCCCGCCAGAAGCTCCTGCTCCACCAGCGCAGCGGAGAATCGATTCATATCCGCACCGCGATGCAGGCCGAGGCGGATCCACGCCTGCATGACAAGGTCTGGTCACGCCGCCTGCGCCACAAACGATTCGACCCGCTTGTGGTGCTGGCCCTCGACATCTCGGCCTCAATGCGCGGCGAGAACTTTGATGCCGCCTTCGACGGGGTCGTCCTCCTCTCCGAAGTCTGCCTCCGCTCGGGACTGCCGCTGGCCCTCTGGAGTTTCAACAACCACACTAAACAGATTCTGCATCCTCACGGCCAGAGCGACTCTCCATCGCGCCGCCGCAAAATTGATTTCCTCCGCTCCCAGTGCGGCGGGGGAACGAACATGCACCACGCACTGGCCCGCATCCACTCGAGCCCGGAGATCAGCCAGTTTGCAAATCCCGTCGTCTTTGTCATCAGCGACGGGGAACCGAACGACGAGTCCTCCACCATCGCCCAAATCACAAAATTCGAAGCGGAGGACATACCTCTGATCGGCCTCGGGATCGGTCGCGAAACCAAGGAAATGGCCTCTCTCTTCAAAAATGCCGTTGTCGACCTGAATGTGGCGGCCGTCGCGTCCACACTCTGCGACGCCGTGCGGAATGCACTGTATGACCACATCACGCCTGCGGGTCCGCACTCCCATCTTCGCGCCGCCTGAAAATCCATCCACCATGCACCTCAACCTCGCCGAAAAAAATCCATCCCGACTCCTAAGCGCGCTTCAAAACGCACTCGCCGAAAAGCCCAAAACGCTGAACATCGAATTGATCGGCCCCGGCGCGCTTTGCCATGACACCGCCCTCATGTTGCACGAGGAAATCCGCAAGCGTCCGCCTGGAACACGCATCCATGTGCGTGCCCGCACCTGCCTCATGGATGGCGCCATCCTACTGTGGCTTGCGGCGGACACCAGGTCGATGAGGGACGACACCTGGATTCAGATTTCCGAGTTACCGGACGAAAACCCTTTCTGCGGCAGCGAGCACTACCCGAACTCCATCCGCGTCAGCGAAGAGGCCCCCTCGCAAACAGACTTCCGAACCCTCCTCCGCTACATCGGCGAATATCTCCCCGTGCACGAAATCGCTGGATTCCGCCTCTTCGAACCCGACCTGCGCGAGCTCGGTGTTCTGAACGACGACAAGTCACCGGATTTGCTCGCCCGGCTTTTCAATCCCGAACCTCCAGAAGGCGATGATGCCGCTCGCGAAGCGGCCACCACCCGCGCCAAACAGAAAAAATAACCTCTTATCCCATCAAGAAAGACACCGCATTTATGGATCAAAACGCAACCTCGCCAGACCAGACCAGGCAGACTTGGGACGCCCTCGCCTCCACAATCAAAAAGAAGACCGCTGTGAAAAAGACACCTCCGCGCCAGATCGAGTCGAAAGTCGAATTCACCTGCGACCTGTCATCGATGCCGATGTTTTCATCGCCCTTCAGCACGGCCGCGCCTATTCCTGTCATAGCCACCTACGGGATCGATTCCGCCCACCGTTTCTGCATGAGAAACAGGAATTGGGATTTCCCCCGCATTTTAGTCGATAAGAAAGATCAGATCTGCCGCTCGGACCGATACCCCGCAAACTCCGGCATCCACTGGCGCGATCTCATCATCGCGGAGGAGAACAAAGTCTTCCTTCACATCGAAGAGTGCGACCTCTCAGTTTACGCACCGGATATAGACACCGCAAAAAATGTCGCCACGAATTTTGCCGACAAATACTCGATGCCGCCGAAAGCGGATGTGGGTTGCTACAATCTCCTCTCCCTGTCGAACGAAGGCATCGACACCGAAAGCGTCCCGCTTCAAGACCGCAACAAGCTGGATGAAGAAAAATTGGACCTCTTCTACGGCGAGGGATTTTCCGAAAAAAACGCCGCCTTTATCGACTTCCTCCAAACCCAGCGATCCGGCCTGACCATTTTCGAAGGCACCCCGGGCACGGGCAAAACCTCCTACATCCGCCACCTCATCGGCAAACTCCACAAAACCCACCGCTTCTACTTCATCCCACCGGCATCCACCGGCGTTCTAACAAATCCCGAATTCATCCGCTTCTGGTCGCGACAAAGCACCAGCTACAACGACCACCGGTTCGTGTGTGTGCTGGAGGATGCCGATGGCGCGCTCATGACGCGCGACTTGGACAACCGCCGCGAGGTGGGAGCGATTCTCAATATCACAGACGGGCTGCTGGCGGACTTTCTGAAACTCCAGGTCATCTGCTCGATCAACTGCTCTCATACTGAGATTGATCCCGCGTTGATCCGTCCCGGCCGCCTTAACACGCATATGGTCTTCGATCGCATGCCCGGCTGGCGCGCCCAACGCATCGCTCAGGAGTCCGGGCGCGAACTTCCACTCCAGAAAGACTACTCGCTCGCGGAAATCTTCAACACCCAAGCCACGGTTTTGCTCAACAAGCCCCGCATCGGCTTTGCGGCTTGAAAAAATGAACGCCTCCGATCCGACGACACCTCCCGACATCCTGGCATCCCTCGCCAAGTCGTCCGAGACTGCGGTTCGTCGTGCCGTGGCGGAAAATCCGAACACCCCTGTCGATGTTCTCAACACGCTTTGGAACAAATTTCCCGAAGCCCTGCTCGCGAACCCGATCATTGCATTCTGGGAACTCACCGAACCCGCCGCCCTGCAGAAAAACATTTCACCCGCAGCATGCCTCGCCTCCTACAACCACCTCCGGAAAAAAGGCGCTGATCTGGCACCCCAAATTCACACCCACGAGGCCCTTAAAAAAGCGCTAGAGCATGCTTTCCGGCAGCAGGACACAAGGGTCTTCGCCCACGCACCCTCCGATCCCATCGCAGGGGTGCGCCTCATGTTTGTGAAAATCGCAAAGGACTACTCATCAAGCGCACGCTTTTTTTATGAGAAGGCACCCGAGGCGGCTTGGCAGAGCCTTTCCAACGACTCGGATCCTGCCGTCCGACTCAGCTTTGCCGAGTGGCTTCGGGGGGCGGCATCCAACGAAATGGAAAAGCGAATCCCCTCTTTCAACCAGGCCGCGCGTGCCCTGGCCGCCTGCAACCAGGAGGATGTTTTCCTCCAGCTTGCGAACTGCCCGCCAATTCCTGCGGATGTCGTGCAGAGGCTTGCTTTGAGCGATTCGCTGGAAATCCGCAGCGCTCTCTCGAGGTGCACAAACACCCCGCCGGAATCCTTGGAATGGCTCTGCAAGGCCCCTGATGAAAGCGTGCGTCTTGCCTTCGCCAAAAACTGCCGACTCGCCCACGCGCACACGCTGCTGCTCAGTGACCCCTCCCTGGAAGTCCGAAAATCTTTGGCGTCCAACTTCCGCGTCGCCCGCAAAATCCTTTTGCAATTCGACCCGAACGACCATCCCGCCGTCCTGCGAAATATTTTTCTAAACGGTCATGCCGGCGCAGAACTCCGCAGCCGCATTTTCACAAACGCCAACCCGGATCTAAAAAAGGTCATCGCTCATTCGGGATTCCGCCTCACACCAAAATTCTACTTTGCCCACAAAAACCACATTCCCCACGAAGTTCGCTCTCTGCTGACCGAACGCAACGGACTTCACCCGCAGATCGCAGCCGATTTGGCTGTGGATTCAGACCCAAAGATACGGATCAAAATTGCCTACCGCCTGCGCGGGCAATACTGCTGGCGGGACCATGATGCGAATCTCGCGCTTCTGGAACTCTTCGCCACCGACCCGGACAAAAACATCCGCGAGTATGTGTGCACAGATTCCAGACTCAGTTTGAAACAAACGGAAGATTTGGCGAGGGATGCCGAGCCTGAGGTTAGAATCAAAGTCCTCGCCCATTTCGTTTCCCGACTGGAGGACTTCCGTAATTGCAATTGTCCCGGCTCCTACGCGGAGCTCTACCACGAAATGCGCCATCTTTTTTTGGAGGCCGCGAAAGACCCATCTGCATCTGTCCGATTGAGACTCTCCTACGCCAAGGAGACGCCGCCAGAGACTCTGGGAATCTTATTTGATGATCCGGATTCCGAGATTCGGATGCATGCCCGTGCACACACCCAGTGGCCGTTCGGCGCTGTGCTGGATTTTGAAAAAGCCCATCCTCGCTTCAAAGGCACGACTCGCCACGGCAACACCACTCCCTCACTTCATGTGCTCCATCAATTCGCCCGTAGCCCCAACCCCTTCCTTCGCCACCTTACCGCCCAGTGCTCCCGCACCCGCATCGGCGACCTCCGCGCGCTCGCAGCGGATTTCCATTCGTGCGTCCGCGAAACCGCTCTGGCAAGGATCGAAAAACGCAAAAAGCCAAAAACCTCCGCGTTATCGACCAGCTACTGAAACCGCTTTGTTCATGCCAAAAGGCGCCTGTGACACCTCCTGCGACACTCGGTGAGACACACTCCGGAAAACCAAAATGAATCCATTACAGCTCGAAAACCTGCTCGGCACTCTCGTTAAAAAACACCTCCTCCA
>JAPLTI010000376.1 GCA_026398285.1 Verrucomicrobiota bacterium | reverse complement strand
CCGTTTCTTGTCTCAACCGGACACCAGTGACCACGAATAGAAGGAATGAACACGAATAAGACCTGCAAACAAATTCTCTGGCGAAGCCGCTCCCTATTCCTGGAAATTCGTCTTATTCGTGGTTAAATAAGTTACTTTGGAGTAACGTAATAGAGTCTTTTTATTTGGAGGAGAAAAGCTCTTCAATTAAGGAAATGTTAAAGCCATTTGCTCAAAGTCCGCATTAACCACGACGCATGGTTTTGGCTTTGTTGCAACTACTCGCATCGTAGGCGATTTCGATTTCGGCTGTTATTTGGGATTTTGACTTGCGAATGAATTCGGAGAGGCCTTCATCGCCACCCGCTCGATAGTCGGCCGGATTCTCAGAGGAGTTCTGTGAGGGCGGCCGGCGAGGGAATCGGTAATGAAGTGCGTCCATGCCGAGGCGAAGTCGTCAAGTTCATACCAGATGCGAGTGATGTTTTTTGAGAGCAACGGCTGAGTGTCGGGGCTGTTTCCGTGGGAGACCACTCGAAAGTTGTCGCCGGGAGCGATGCCGAGTTCGCCCATGGCTTGGAGAGCCCCTGGGAGAAGGGACTCATCGGAGATGATCAGGCTGTCAGGATGCTCCCTCGAAGATGTCCAGAATTCACGAAACGCCTCCCAGCCGGAGGAGGACTCCATAGGGCTGAGATCACTGACCACCCACGAAGACTGGGTCTGGAGTCCGAGTTCCTTGGCCTTTGAAAAGAATCGGCTCCGATCCAGTGCGCCACCCGATTCCCACCAACTGATCAACGCGACACGCTTCCCGCCTTGCTGGAGCACCTCAGTAAGCGCGAGGGAAAAAAGTTCATCGTAATCGAGACTAAACGGACTCACAAGTTCAGCGGGCGAGAGCGCACTGAGCTCCTGTCCGCCAGGTCGGAAATCGGCACAGGCGACCCCATTCTCCATGGCAAGGTCCAGAAGGCTTTTCGGGGTATGGTGCAGGAATGCGAGGCATTTGATTCGCCGCCGGGAAATGAGGTCACGAAGTTCGTCATAGCCGCCCTCGCGTTCGTGGTCGGTAAAGAGGAGTTTTACGGAAATCCCGGACTCTGCAAGACGGCTGTAAATAGCGTGAATCAGCCTGAGGTCAAAGGAAACGAGGCCGCTTTCCGGCGGCGGGGTCGAATGTCCACGTCCCACAATCAATGTGCCGCTCCCCTGGCGACGTTGAAGGATACCCTCCCGCTCAAGGATGAGGGTCGCGTTTCGAAGGGTTGGGATGCTGATCGAGTAACGCTTGGCAAGCTCTGGCTCCGGTTCGATCTTTGTATTTAGCTCGCGGCCTGCAAGCACACGCCGGAGATCATCGGCAACAGATTCATAAATCGGTGAACGCTTGGGCGGGACCCATTCATGACGATCGCCAGTGGGCAACTCGGAACTTATTGGTTTGGCAGGTTTATTTAACATATGAGAAAACAATGGGTCGCTTGGATTTCGGAGTGGCGTGGGAGGAAGACATCGTGGGCACGGGCGGCTTGGGACACCAAGCACGCGATGAGGAGGAATAGAATGCCGGGCACCAACCGGAGCAAGGGATTGGCAAAGCTCAGAGGGTGGGAGTAGGCGCGGAATTTCACGGCAGAGTTCTATTTTAAGGGTAAAGTAGACCGAAGCATGACAGTATTGAAGTGTTTTTTTAACAAAATCATTTTATGAGTCAACAAAAAAATAGGCCTGGCGGTTGGACTATCTTGAGCAATATTTTAGTAATTAGAAAAAAGCCTTGTTGGACCATTTAGCCTCCCCTTCCAGTATAATCAAAAAATCAATATATGTTTGACAGGTTCGCTCAACTTCGCTGAAATGAGAAATCCTTCAAGAGAAAACATGGTGAACACAAGCGCCCCACAGAGTGAGAGTCCCTCGACTGGTGATTTTTGGTGGCCCGGGCGTTTTGCGTTGTCCGGCAGCGGTGAGAAAAGGATTCCGAATCGCGCCGGGGATGTGCGAGGAGAAGGCGGCTTTTCCTTGATCGAGGTGACGATTGCCATGGGGGTGATGGCCTTTGCAGCCATTGCGATTTTAGGCATTATTCCCAATGGTCTGGCTGCCGCAACGCGGTCCAGCCAGACGACCATCGCTGCCCGACTCGCTTCCGAGGTGCAATCGGAGATTCAACAGGTCGGATTGGCGTCCTTTCCGACGGATACGACCTATTTCGATGGCGATGGAAAAATCCTCACAGGCACTGCGGGGGCTGTTTATTATGTTTATCGAAGCGTTGAGGCTTGTCCCCTCCCGGGAGCGTCCGCAGGCTCATTTCAGAAAGTGATCGTCCAAGTGGTCAAAAATCCAGCCGGCCAGACTTTCCCAGTCGATGCCACTACGGGACTCAGGACCATTCCCGTCGGCCTGGAAGAGCGCACTTTTCAATTCCATGTCCTGCCATAAGGCATTCCCACAAAATGAGGCTGGGAGAGCTTCGCAGAGTGCGGCGAACAAAAAAATGCGCGCTGCTTTTTCTTTGATCGAGTTGCTGATTTCCTTGGCTGTATTGAGCGTGCTTGTGGTGCTTGCCGCCTCGCTCATCGGAGCCATACAAGATGTCTGGAAACGGAGTTCCGCACGCACGGAGCAATTCCGGTCCGCACGCCAAGCCCTCGAGACCGTCTCCGCGCGCCTCTCGCAGGCGACACTGAACCCGTATTGGGTCGTGCAGACGAATGCGAGCGGCGTGCCCGTGCGCTATGAGCGGCAATCGGATTTGCGGTTTCTTGCCGGCCCCGCCATCTCGACCATCGGATCCACATTGGGTAATGGGACTATTGTTCCCGGTTCAGCCGTTTTTTTCCAAGCCCCCACCGGCTATTTCAGCAACTCCATCGACTCCAGCCTGAATGCCGCCATGAATACTTGGGGATACTATGTGGAATATGGTCCCGACAGCTCCCGACCACCTTTCATTAGCACCTCGATCATCCCTACGAAAAACCGTTTCCGCCTTGTCGAGTTTATCGACCCCAGTGATGGCCTGACTGTTTTTTCAAAAACATCCGGAAATTCCACATACAACGGAAGAGACTGGTTCACTGCTCCATTGCCCACGGCAGGAAACCGCCGTGTGCTCGCCGACAATATCGTGGCATTCGTCGCTCTTCCCAGGCTTTCTTCGACAGAGGACTCGGCAGGCACAGCCCTCTCCCCCACATACAGCTACGATACTACGACAAGCAACGCTACGCCAAAACTCAACCCCAAAGGCACGAAGACAGCGAGGGAGTGGAGGTCAGGGGGTGACAAGTATCACCCCTGCCCCCTCACCTCCCGCAGGATGGCGTCCGTCGAACCGCGTCGCTTGAATGCGCCAATCCATTTGTCAGCCATGGCGATGACTGGTCGGCCAGCATGGACGATAACAAATGTTTCGACCTCTTGGCGCGGAAGAATCCCAGCGGCCTTGCGCTGTTGGAGAGGAAGGGTGACTTGGCACTTGCTGGTCGTCTTCATGAGTAAGACTTTAACTGGCAAGATCTCTTACTTCAAGTCCAGAATTGAGCAAAGTTCCGGCAAAAAGGAAATCCCCCTCCACCAGAGTCTTTACGCTTCCGCGCATACAACCTTTTTCAGCCCAAATCCTATTCTCTGCTTATGACAAAAAAAAACCGCTCTTCCGAACAAGGGGTGGCCTTGATTATTGTTTTATCACTTGTTGCCGTGATGGCGATGTTGGCCATGGTTTTCTTTTCCTCAACGGCTGCGGAGAGCCAATCGAGCCAGAGTCAATCCTCGGCCCAGAGCGCCCAGCAACTCGCCTCCTCGGCCGCCCAGATTGTGATGGCGCAGATCCAGTTGGCGGGCAACCAAACCGCTCCGGGAAACGGCACTGCGGTAGCCTGGACCTCCCAACCCGGCCTGCTGCGCACCTTCACTCCCACGGGGCCTTCCACAGTCTACAAGCTGTATTCGGACACCGACATGGTTACCGGCAATTTCTCGGAGACAGGTTTCGCCCCTCCTGCCACTTGGAAATCCTCACCGGCCATTTACTGCGATCTCAACGCACCCGTTGCACCGGCTGGAAACTCCACCTCTCTGGCATACCCGATTGCAGACCCCTCGGTGGCGGGTGTGGTGCCCGGGTTCACCCTGGGCACCGCACCGGGATACTCGGGCAGCAACCCCTCGCCCACCAACAACCCCCTGCCCATGCCGGTGCGCTGGCTTTATGTTCTGAAAAACGGCCAACTCACAACGCCATCCAGCGTGGATGCCGGAGGCAATGTCACCTTCACCTCCTCCGACCCCCAACCCTCCGCCGCCAACCCCGTCGTCGGCCGCATCGCCTTCTGGGCGGATGATGAGACTTGCAAGGTGAATATCAATACCGCCGGTTATGCAAAAAACGATTCAAGCTATTGGACATATTGGGATTCCCCTTTTCAGTTGACCAAGAACGAAATGTATCAGCTCTCGGTCGCCCAGCCTTGGAGGAACGAGTTCCTGCGTTACCCGGGACACCCGGCCACCACCGGTCTGAACCTGGCCTTCGGCGACCTCAACCTAAGCGCCGCCCAGATCGCCAGTCTCACTCCGCGATACACCACCGGAGGTTCCGCAGGCGGTTCTACGCTCACCAGCAACACAACTGGCCCCAGTCTGCCGCTCAAAACCGACCGTCTCTACGCCACCGTTGACGAGCTCTTCTACGGCACCAACTACGGCGCCTACCCTCGGGGAGGGGCCAACACGGCCAACATCAGCTCGGCGACGCTCCAGCAGCGCCGCTTCCTGCTCACAGCCAATAGCCGCGCCCCGGAGACAACTCTTTTCGACACCCCGCGCGTTACCATCTGGCCCGAGGGGCAGAATTCAAGCACCCGCACGCCCCTCGACCAATTGATAGCCTTCTGCTCGACCATC
>JAPLTI010000145.1 GCA_026398285.1 Verrucomicrobiota bacterium | reverse complement strand
AACTTTGCACTACCAGCAGTGAATTGCATCGGGACAAGTTCCATCAATGCGGCTCTGGCTGCGGGGCGTGAGTTGAACTCCCCGATGATGATCCAGTTCTCAAATGGGGGAGCGCAGTTTTTTATCGGCAAGGGAGTCAAGGGCGACAATCAACTCGGGCCAGTGCTGGGCGGCATCGCGGGTGCCATCTACACCGACCAAGCGGCAAAGGCCTATGGCGTTCCTGTGATTCTGAACACGGATCACTGCGCCAAAAAACTGCTGCCTTGGATCGATGGATTGCTCACTGCGAGCGAGGAGCAATTCGCAAAAACCGGAAAACCCCTCTACAGCTCCCACATGCTCGATTTGTCCGAGGAGCCCCTGCACGAAAACGTTGAGGTCTGCTGCCAGTATCTCAAGCGCATGGCCAAGATGGGCATGACCCTCGAAATCGAACTCGGCGTGACAGGCGGCGAGGAAGACGGCGTGGACAACAGCGATGTGCATGAATCCCGCCTCTACACGCAGCCCGAGGAAGTCGCGGCAATGTATGAAGCGCTCAGCGCAGTGAGCCCGAATTTCACTGTGGCAGCCGCCTTTGGCAATGTGCATGGCGTCTACAAGCCCGGAAATGTGAAGCTCAAACCCTCAATCCTCCGCGATTCCCAGGAATACATTCAGAAAAAATTCGGCACCGCCCCCAAGCCGGTGAATTTCGTGTTCCACGGCGGCTCGGGATCATCCCGCGAGGAGATTCGCGAGGCGATCAGCTACGGTGCCATCAAGATGAACTTGGATACAGATCTCCAGTGGGCCTACTGGGATGGCATTCGCGCCTACGAAGCCAAGAACCACGATTTCCTGCAAGGTCAGATCGGCAATCCGACGGGTCCCGATTCACCGAACAAAAAATACTACGACCCGCGCGTATGGGTCGGAGCCGCCGAGGCAGCCTTCACCAAACGCTTGGTGACTTCCTTTGAGGATCTGAATTGCGTCGGGCGCAACGCCTGAGTCACGCCTTCAAGAGTCATGCGGATGCTCCTCAACAGGGGCATCCGCTTTTCTTTGCTGAGAGGCTCCGTCACAGACGCTTGTCTGCGTGAGGGAGTGTGATCTCGTAAACCGTGCAAGCGCCTTTACCCGCTCCTTCGTGCGGCTCGATGCCGAGTTCCTGATAGGCGCGTTCCAGCGCATCGGGATCACTTCGCAACTCGGGATAAAGTTTCTTCAAGCGCTCTTTCACCCAGCGCTTCGCCATTTTTCGTTCCAATGGATGAATCGGTTCCTCGCCCTGGAGGCTCTGGCGAAGGAAATCCAGAAACGAGACCTTCATAGCCGCCCCATGAAATGCAGCGCGTTGGCCGCGAGGAAGAGAAGGTTTATGACGATCAAAACCGCTGCCGCAGGCGACCAGCGCGTGAGCTTCATGTCAGTGTCCTCGGGATAAATCCTCGCCAAGAAAAATCCCGCCAGCGCGATAGAGGAGACACCAACCGCAGCGGGAAGCACGGCGAATCCCTCGCCCCACGGATTCCAGAGCCACCAGAGACGCGCCTCGGCAAGGAAAGCCGCACTGTTCAGAATTGTTGCGGCAAAAACCCCAGCCACAGCAGCAGCGAGCCCATTAATGCCAAGCCCCGGACAGGCGACGGCCATTGAGCGCTGGCAGAGCGTCAGGAGCGAAAAGACCAACAACGGTGGAAGCAGCGGAAACACATTCCCGACACGCAAAAACGAAGGCCCCGTGAAACGAACCGGCCCCAAAGGCCATCCCGACAGCGCGGTCAGAACAATCATTCCCGCAAAGACCACGAGAACGACGCCTGCGCACATCCTCGCGCGAGAGAGTCCACCGACCTGCACCAATCCGACATAGGCTGAAAGAGCCAGCAACAAAACCCATACAGCATCCCACCAAGCCTGCGAGCCGGCTTCCTGAAAAAGTAAAACGGCACCACCAGCGGTCCACAGCGCGCCGATCCAGGAAATCGCCACATTCATATCCCCTCCCCCTGCTGGCGCTCAGACCTCCGGCGCTCGCGTCTTTTAAAAACAGGCAACATCACAGCATAGCTTATCGCCGCAGCCGGTGCGGATAGAAAGAGCGAACCAATGAGCATCGGCAGGCCGATGGTGAAAAATGTCGTCCACTTCATCAACTCGTGAATATGAAAATCCGTGACCGACGCCGGATGTGGAAGTCCGTCGAAAAAACCAACAACGCGAGAGCCAATCGCATACTCGATCTCCAACAACACAGGCCAAAATGGAGTCACCACATCATGCAGAGAGACAGCGATGACAGCAGCTATCGGATTGCAGCGCAAAACATAAGCCACGCCAATGCAAATTGGACGATCGTCCAAATTTTTGGTTTGGGTGGGTTACGCGTCCGGTGTTGAGCATTCCCTTGCCAAGCGGGCGTCGGGGCTCCAATTTTTGCGGTGTGAAATTTCTTTTGTGTGCGGCTATGGCTTTTTTGATGCCGGTGGTCGGCTCTGTCCGGGCCGAGATGGAAATTGTTTGCACGACTGGCATGGTGGCGGACCTCGTGCGCGAGGTGGCGGGGGGACGGGCGAAAATAACGGCTTTGATTTCCGATGGTGTGGACCCCCACCTCTACAAACCAACGCGTGACGATGTGGCGAGGTTGCTGAAGGCGGATGTCATTTTTTACAGCGGACTCCATTTGGAGGGGCGCATGGAGGCGACATTTGAGAAGATGCGCCAGCGCGGTAAGTTGGTAACTGCTGTGACTTCTTCGATTCCAGCAGACAAGATGCTGAAGCAGGGCGGAGCCGAGGATCCACATGTGTGGATGGATCCCCTTGTCTGGGCCGGTTGCATCGAAGCCGTGGAAAAAACACTCGCCCAAGCCGACCCTCAAGGCGCACAGGAATTCCAAGCGAATGTCGTGCGCTATCGCTCAACGCTCGAAGCGGCCTCCGACTGGATTCGCTCTGCTATTGCGACAATCCCTCCCGAGAAGCGCGTGCTCATCACGGCGCACGATGCGTTTCAATACTTCGGCCGCGCCACAGGGTTGCAGGTGCTCGGTTTGCAAGGCCTGAGCACAGAGTCCGAGGCGGGGGTTTCGGACATCAACCGTATCGTCGATGAGATCGTGAAACGCCAGATACCGGCTGTGTTTTTCGAGTCCACCCTCTCGGAGAAAAATATTCGCGCAGTCATCGAAGGTGCAGCCGCGCGCGGACAGGCTGTGAAGCCCGGCGGCATGCTTTACTCCGACTCTCTCGGACCGGCGGGTTCCCCGGAGGGCACTTGCGAAGGGATGCTCAAGCACAATACCCGCACGATCACAAATGCCCTGGGCGGCAGCACACCATGAGCAAGGCGCCACTGGAAATCCGTTCCCTGAATGTCGCCTACCACCGCAAGATGGTTCTCTGGGATGCCGACCTTTCGATCCGCCCCGGGCGTTCGACGGCTATCGTGGGTCCGAATGGAGCAGGAAAAAGCACACTACTAAAAGCCGCGCTGGGCCTTATTCCAGCCGCCTCGGGGGAAATTCTTTTTTATGGCGAACCTCTCAAAAAAGTCCGCTCGCGCGTCGCCTATGTGCCCCAGCGCGAGAGTGTGGACTGGGATTTTCCAGTGAGCGCGAGGGATGTCGTGGCCATGGGCCTCTACAAAAAGATCGGCTGGTGTCTCCCAGTGCGAGCCTGTCACAGGCGCATGGCGGACGAGGCGTTGGCGGATGTGGGCTTGGCGGATTTCGCTGCTCGGCAGATTAGCCAACTCTCGGGAGGGCAGCAGCAGCGCGTCTTTCTGGCGCGGGCCTTGGCACAAAAGGCCGAACTGCACCTCATGGATGAGCCATTTGCCAGCGTGGATGCCGCGACGGAACAGGCAATCCTGACGCTGCTGAAGAAACTCAAAGACCAGGGCGGAACTGTCGTTTGCGTGCACCACGATCTGGATACGGTGGCTGAGTATTTCGACGATGTGATCCTTTTGAACATGCGGGTCGTGGCCCAAGGACCCGCCTCAGAGGTGCTCACGCCCGATAATCTCCGCAAAACCTATGGCGCGCGGTTGACTCTCCTCGACGAGGCCGTCGTCGATCTCTCCCGCCCCGGAGCGCCCCGAGAATCCTGACCATGGAGTCCCTCTGGCGCGTCCTTTTGCTTCAAGATCACAACACCCGGGTTGTATTGGCCGGTGCGTGTCTTTTTGGAGCGGCAGCGGGCCTGGCCGGGACTTTTCTCCTTCTTCGCAAACGCTCGCTTCTTGGCGACACCCTCGGCCATGCCACCCTGCCTGGCATCACTCTCGCCTTTTTGCTGGCCGAGACATTCGGCATTTCGCCGAGGTCCTTTCTTTGGCTTGCGATCGGTGCCACGATTTCTGGTGTGGCTGGAATGGGGGCCGTTTTACTCATTCGAAAAGCAAGCCGGCTGAAAGATGACGCGGCTCTTGCCATTGTGCTCAGCGTTTTCTTTGGGGCAGGCATCGCCATGCTCAGTGCAATCCAACAACTGCCCGGAGGTCAGGCGGCGGGGCTTGAGCGCTTGATTTACGGGAATCCCGCATCCATGACATCTGCCGATGCCTGGTTTGTGCTGCTGGCGTCGCTGTTGGTTGCAGCGGTTTGCGGGTGTCTTTTCAAGGAATTCACTCTCCTCTGCTTCGACGAATCCTACGCACTCACGGCGGGGTGGCCCGTGCGTCCGCTCGACGCGCTGCTCATGGGATTGGTTGTTTTAGTAACCATCGTGGGTCTTCAAACAGTCGGCATATTGCTGGTCGTTGCCTTGCTTGTCATCCCCCCGGCGGCCGCCCGATTTTGGAGCGATGACCTGCGTGCGATGGCCCTCGTGGCGGCGGGAACCGGGGCACTGAGTTCCTTGGCAGGTGTGGTAGCCAGTGCGGTTTTGCCCGGCCTTCCGACCGGTGCGCTGATCGTCCTTTCGGCTGCTCTGTTTTTTGGCGTGAGCCTGCTCGTTGGAAAAAAACGGGGACTCATCATTCGCCATCTTCTCGAGCGGGAGGCCGCGCGGCGGTTGAGAAGGGAGCATATCTTGCGTGCGATTTTCGAATGCGCCGAGGAGGGAAATCAGGTCGTAACCCTCGACCAGATGCTCGCCAAGCGCCCTTGGAAAAAACAGGAACTCGCCTCGGAGATTTCACTCCTGACGGATGAGGGATTGCTCACCACAGATCCGTCAGGTGCCAGTTTCCAACTGAACGGTCGTGGAGATAGTGAAGCGAGACGGTTGGTTCGAAACCACCGCCTGTGGGAAATTTATCTTCTCAACCATGCGGATGTCGCCCCGGCGAGGGTGGACCGTGATGCCGACCTCATCGAGCATGTCCTCGACCAGCGCTTGGTCGATGAACTGGAAGATCTCCTCGATGAAAAAGCCCGCGAGCGCCTCGTGCCGGGGAATCCTGAGAAAGGCCTGCCATGATCTGGACGGA
>JAPLTI010000028.1 GCA_026398285.1 Verrucomicrobiota bacterium | reverse complement strand
CCTTATCTTTCAGCGGATCAACAAGCGGACCATGAATGGAATTAAGATCTTTACCAAGATCCAAATCAAACGCCTTCCCATCCTCAAACTCAAGATGCACCATGAAACCATCGATATAACTCGCAGATTCAAGACGAAACGCGGATTTATTTAATGAATTTCTCATGTCTTTCACTCCAGAGGAGAGATTTTGGGTATCGGTTGCATTTCTCTTGCCAACTTCCAGCATGACTCCAATTCAGGTAAATGTTGCGCAGCCCATTCAATAACCAGTGCAACGGCCCGGGGCGTGAGATCGCCGTGCAGATACCCAAGCGGTGATATAGTAAAAACCCCCTCGCGCCCCGCCTGACGAGCGTGAAAATGAGGCGGGTTGTGCTCTCCACGGTAATTGAAGACAATCTCTATCCCAAAAAACTCTGAAATTTTTGGCATGGGAATTTACTAAAGGTAAATCTCGCTTTGTCAAACTAAAAAACCACATGAGGCACCCTACAAACCGACAGGTGCCGCTTGTAGCGGCTGTCTGTGACTGCCGGGATTTTCCTTCCCCCAGGAACGCTGAGGTCCTCCTCGGCCCGCCGATCTGCCCAAGAGCTGCACATTTAAACCACAACCGAATGCCTGGGCGGGCATGATGTGGAGCAACCTACGGTTGGCCCGAGGGGCGAAAGAGCGGGAGCGATTGAGTCAAAGTTAGCAAATAAACACGAATAAAGCCGACAAAGAAATTCTCCGGTGAAGCCGCTGCCTATTCGTGAAAACTCGTGCGATTCGCGGTTGAATAACCTTAAATTCCATCCACAATAAACTTGTCGTCAATAATTTTTAGAAAAATGAAAGAAAATGTTGCCTGACCCCTAGTTTACTATATTACGCGGTTAGATGCGCTTTTTTTCAAGGCGTGGAGTTCGCCGCAGGAGAATTCCATTTCAGCGAAATCTTTCTGTGTTCTCTTGCACAGTCCAACAAATACAGGTTGATCAAATTTTGGTATGGAATGTGAGTTTCTAGCGAAAGTGCTTTGAAATACGCGATCACATCCGACTCCAAGCGGATCGTCACCGCTTTTTT
Organism: Verrucomicrobiota bacterium; assembly: GCA_026398285.1. Taxonomy (GTDB): domain Bacteria; phylum Verrucomicrobiota; class Verrucomicrobiia; order Chthoniobacterales; family Terrimicrobiaceae; genus UBA967. Next base: position 1,868 of record JAPLTI010000028.1, on the reverse strand, counting down.
GAGTCGCTTGACATAGGGATTCGGCTTGGCCGAAGTGAAGTCATATTCTTTTCGCATGGATTTTCTCCCAGTAAGGTTGTTGTTCTTTGGTTCCAGCCCGTCTGGCCGAAATAATTCGAATCGAGGAACCTTTCGCTCGGTAACAATGCACGACCACCAGAACGGCAGTCATCGAACTCTGCCCCATCATGACAAATCGCTCTTCAACAGCAGAATGGTCCGGATCAGGGATAATCAGAGCTTCCGTATCGTAAAAAACGGATTTTGCCTCTTCGAATGTGACGCCATGTTTGGCGACATTCGAAGCCGCCTTTTTAGAGTCCCACTCAAAGAATAGTTCGCTCATTCGAATTCAAGCAATACAATGTATTTTTTCTGATGCAAGCAGATTTTAAAAAATAGCGGATAGAATCCCCTCCGCTCGAGCTCAGAAATTTCGAACATCCCATGGCTGTAGCAGCTGTCTGTGACTGCCGGGATTTTCTTTCCTTCTCCGGGAACGCTGAGGTCCTCCTCGGCCTGCCGCTCTTCCCAAGCGCTGCACATTTGAAACAAGAATTAGCAAATAAACACGAATAAAGCCGACGGCAAAATTCTCCCGCGAAGCCGCTCCTCATTCGTGAATACTCGTTCAATTTGACTCGCTCGATCCCTCTCGTCTCGCCCTTTGGGCCGACCTTCGGCCGCTCGATGACTTGCGTTGCCCCCGATGCTACGCCCCTTTGGGGGCAACTTTCAGTTGCTCTTCCTTCAGCTTTCCCAAGCTTTCGGTTCTCGCGCCTGCCCCCCCCCGCGCTCGATTGTGGGTGAAGATCCTTCGCTTCCCTTCAGAGTAAACTTGCCGTCAATGATTTTTAGCAAAATGAAAGAAAATGTTGCCTGACCCCCAGTTTACTATACCACGTAATTAGATGCGCTTTTTCCAGGCGTGGAGTTCGCCGCAGGAGAATTCCATTTCAGCAAAATCTTCCTATGTTCATGCCTGAGACCTATGAATATTGAGCAAGAATATCACTTTTAGGCTGCTTTATGATGCTAAAATTTTTAAAAATAATGCTTTTATTTCATCATGCATTGTATCATACTTTCATCCTACATGATTACTCAAATACTACAAGCATGGCCAGGAACGATAGATCAAAACCGTTATAACACGATACCGTTTAAAAAAGTAGATGAACCAAATGGTTGGCTGGGCAACATGAGCCGGCATCCCCTAAGGGTTCCACGAGCACCAGGGGGCACTCTATATCCAACGGCAGAACACTATTACCAATGCATGAAGTTCAATGATCCCAAGATTCAGCAGGACATACTTGCCAAAAACTCTCCCATGAACGCCAAGTGGGTTGCAAAAGGCAAGGCAAGGGATTTCCCTGAAAAACGGGTGATTACATCCTACACTCCAGCAGACCTCCATCTCATGCGCCGAACGATCCGCCTGAAACTAAAAAACCACTCGACTCTCCGAACCCAACTCCTCGCCCTTCCCGAGGACGGTATCATTATTGAGGATTCCTCCGCACGCGGCGGAGCATCGGCTCGCTTTTGGGGCATGAAACTTGAAAATGGCATTTGGACTGGAGAAAACTGGCTCGGTCGCCTCTGGATGGAATTACGGTTGGAACTTGAGGAAAGCGGCGAAATTACCGACAAAGTTGGCACTCCACAAGCAGCGTAACGAAATTTAAAAAAACGATAAAAAAGGAGCTAGTATGCAGTAACATTTAAAGTTTCGGATAAAGTCTGAGCAGTTTGACGCGAGCGTCTTCGGTTGTGAAGCGCCAGTTGATGGGAGCGCCGCGGTTGTTGCGGTGGTTTTGCCACGCGGAGGTTTGGCAGCGCATGGATTCGATGTCCGGGATTCG
>JAPLTI010000223.1 GCA_026398285.1 Verrucomicrobiota bacterium | reverse complement strand
GAGGGATGTCAAAAAGGCGCGCACCTTCGCATCGGTCGCGGGCCTTCAAAATTACGGCTACATCCCGCTGCCCATCTGCCTGGCACTCTTTGACCGCGATGTCGTGGGCGTGCTTCTGGCCTTCAACATGGGCGTGGATATCGCGATGTGGACTCTCGGCGTCGCCCTCATGCCCGGCGGTCAAGCGAAGGGCGACTGGAAAAAAATCCTCCTCAGCCCGCCGATTGTGTCAGTCGCCGCAGGCATCGCTTTGAACGCTATGGGTGCGGGAAACTGGGTGCCGCAAGCTGTGGATGGGGCTTGGCACATGCTCGGACTCTGCGCTGTGCCAGTCGGACTTCTTGTAACAGGTGCAGTGCTGGCCGACCATATGCGGCCGGGGATGTTGAGAAGCGGATGGAATACGATTGGTCTCGCACTCGCTCTCCGCCTTGGTTTGCTCCCTGCTTTGATCCTTGCTGCAGCTCTGTGGCTGCCGCTGAACCCCGCTCTCCGCACCGTTCTGATTGTCCAATCCGCCATGCCAAGCGCCGTGTTCCCTGTCGTCCTTGCAAAAATGCACGGTGGCGACATGCCTACCGCCTTGCGAATTGTCCTCGGGACTTCGATTGCCAGCCTCATCACCATTCCGCTCTGGCTCGGCTGGGCGATAAAATTCCTTCAATAAACCGTCACCCGCCTCCCTCAGCGAACCACGCGGAAGTGGCGCTGGCGGTATTTGACCCAGCAGAAACCAGCGAGCGCGCCGCCGATGTGGGCTCCGTTGCCGATGTCGTTGAAGAGGGCTGTCAGCAGAAAGAAGAGGGAAAGCCCAACGACCATGATGCCGAGCCACATGGCCTGCATACGGACGGGTATAACAAAGAAGAGCAGAGCAGTTATGGGCATTCGCGGGTAGAGTGTGGAGAAGGCGGCGACAAGTCCTGAAACCGCTCCCGAAGCTCCGATCAAGGTCGGGCCGGGATTGATCATCAGTTGCAACACACCGCCGGCGACACCGCAGAGAAGGTAGAGAAAAATAAAGCTCCGCGCTCCCAGAACGCGCTCGAGGATATTTCCCGTGAACCAGAGACCCATCATATTCACAGCGAGGTGGAGGAATCCCGCATGGAGAAACTGATAGGTGACAAACTGCCAAAGCATCCCCTGTCCCAACCCCTCACCGCTCAACCCGAGGAGTTGGTCGGCGATCGCCTGCTGCCGCTGCGGCAGGATTTCGATAAAGACAAAGGCCAGAATATTCAGGCCGATGAGAGCCTTTACCGGTGTGAGTTGGATGTTTCGGTAGCGGTTTAGCACGGGCGGAAAGTAGTCGCCGCATGGAGGAATGTCCATACGGAGACAGCCTGCCTGAGCGGGTTAGGATTTTCCAAAAGGCAATTGGAATCGCGAGCCCTTGGTGCTAGTGGAATGGGCGCCCGGATTCAATCGCTGCTCGGTGTAGCGGGCGAGGCGAACGAATGGCAGGCCGATGAGGAGGTAGAAAGCGGCAACCAACAACCCCGCACCGAAGTAGTCGAATGTCTGTGTGGCGATTTGTTTATATGCGCCGGTGAGGTCCACCAGCGTGACCATGGAGACGAGCGAGGAGTCTTTGAGGAGGCTGATGAAGTCGTTGGTCACAGGCGGCAACACAAGGCGGAAGGACTGCGGAATCACGACATGGACGAGCCCCTGCCGCTGCGTCATGCCAAGCGCGCGGGCGGCTTCCATTTGTCCCTTGGGGATGGCGAGCAGGCCGGCGCGGTAGTTTTCGGCTTCGTAGGCGGCGTAGTTCAAGGCCAGGCCGAGCACACCGGCTACGAATGGCTCGAGTTTGATGCCGATATTCGGCAGGCCGTAGAAAAGGATGAGCAACTGGATGAGAAGCGGAGTGCCGCGAATCAGCTCGATGTAGAGCGTGGCGAGCCATCTCATGGGAAATGGGCCGTAGACCCTCATAATGGCGAGCGTGAAGCCCAGCAGGACGGCTCCAGCCATGCCGAGGAGACTCACTTCGATCGTCAGAAGCGAGGCCTCAAGCAACAGCGGCCAAAAGCGGGCGTAGCCGATGATGCGGTTCAAAAGCGAGGGCTGCTCGGCCGTGGAGGCCACAAAGGCCCGATACTCGGTGTCGGGAAGCGAGGAATCCTCCGGTTGGCCGAAGGTGTCGGCGACCATGGCGGTCCAGAGGCCCCAGCGCGAGAGGATGTCGCGCATTTCTCCGCTGGCGATGACGCGGGCAAGCGCGGCATTCATTTCGGTAGCGAGGGCGGAGTTGCCTTTGGCGATGGCGATCCCATAACTGATCTGGCCAAACGGCGGGCCGGTGAACTTCAGGTTGGGATTCGCAAAGGCGTAGTATTTCGCGATGGGATAATCGAGGAGCACGCCGAAGAGGCGGCCATTGACGACATCCGCGTAGGCGTTGACTTCCTCGTCGTAGGTTTTGACGATGACTCTGGGAGTTTTGGAGAGCATGTTGAACGAGGCCGTCTGGCTGAGAGTGCCGACTGGTTTACCTTTGAGTTGCTCGAGGCTGGTCACCGGTTCAGTGCCCTTCTTCACGACGAACTGCTCGTAGGTCACATAGTAGGGATTTGTGAAAAGCACCTCCTGCGCCTTGTCAGGAGTCACCTCGATGCCGCAGATGACGCAGTCGTAGAGCCCGCGACCGAGTCCGGGAATGAGGCCGTCCCAGTCGTTAGGCACGAACACAGGCTCACGCCCCATCTCGCGAGCGACGGCTTGGATGACCTCATACTCGAAGCCAGTCAATTTATTGCCGGGGCCGTAGAAGGCATAGGGCGCGTTGCTGTCCGTCGCCGCCGCCCAGCGAAGAGTCTTAGACTCGGCCTGCGCAGAGGGCTGCAGAATGACAGCCAGTGCCAGCAAAAGAAGTAGGGTGATTTTTTTCATTAGATGAACCTCCTGAGGAATCTGCGAGTGCGCTCGTCTTTGGGGTTTTCAAAAATTTCGTCCTCGTCGGAGATCTCCACGATGTGCCCGCCCTCCATGTAGATAATGTAGTCGCTGGCATCGCGGGCGAACCGCATCTCATGAGTCACGACAATCTGCGTCATACCCTCGGCATCCAGCGCCTTCATGACATGGAGAACCTCGTCGACCAACTCGGGATCTAGCGCGCTGGTTGGCTCATCGTAGAGCATGACCTTCGGCTGCATGGCCAGCGCCCGCGCTATGGCAGCGCGCTGCTGCTGACCGCCAGAGAGGTTCGCGGGATACCTGTCGGCATGGGCACCGAGGCCGACCTTTTCAAGCAGGGCGCGCCCGGTTTTTTCCGCATCCTCGCGGGGAATGCCCCGAACAATGACAGGCGCCATCATGGTATTCTGAAGCAGCGTGCGGTGGGGGAAGAGATTGAATTGCTGGAAAACCATGCCGACACGCTGGCGCAGGATGTGGGCGTTTTTCTCGAAATGCGCATCCAGTTTCGCGCCGGGCATCCGGGAAATGCAGGCACCGGCGGCGCTGATCACGCCGGAATCCAGCGTTTCCAGACCATTGATGCAGCGCAACATCGTGCTTTTGCCGCATCCCGACGGGCCGATGACCGAAACCAGATCGCCCTCCTCGATGGAAAAGCTCACGCCTTTGAGAATGGGCGTTTGATCGAAGCTCTTGTGGAGGTCCTGAATAGAAACGAGCGAGGTAGAGGAATCCATTGGTGGCGATGTCCTATGACGCACGTCGGCGGGATACAAGGAATGAAATGTGACCAATTCGTTTCAATCGGCAATGGCTTTCATTCAAGGAATACAGCCTTCCCATTCCCTGCCGCCCTCCTTTAGCGTTGGAGTATGAAATACGCGTTTCTCGGAGCGGGAAAAATGGCATCCGCAATCATTCAAGGAATGTTGCGCGCCAAGGTGTGCACTGCCGGAGACATAATCGCCGCATGCCCCGAAGCGGAAATTCTAGAAAGCCTGCACAATACCACCTCGGTGCGTGTGGCTACCAGCAACGAAGAGGCTGCAGGCGCCGCACCTGTCGTGATCCTGTGCGTAAAACCGCAGGAGGCTGCGATTGCTATTCAACAAGCTGGCGCCGCTCTGGATGGAAAGCTCCTCATCTCGATTGCAGCGGGACTGAATGTAGCAGCTTTGGAAAAAATGGCCCCAAAGTGCCGCGTTATACGAGCCATGCCGAATACGCCCGCCATCATCGGTCGGGCCGCGACGGCTTACACGGGCGGCGCGAACACCACGCAAGCCGACAAGGACTGCGCCGAAGCGATCTTCGCCAGCGTGGGAGTTGTGTCTTATGTGCAGGAAAAACTCCTCGATGCCGTCACCGGCCTGAGCGGGAGCGGACCGGCTTATGTTTTTCTGGTCATCGAAGCCCTCACCGATGGTGGCGTTTCTTGCGGACTTCCTACGAACTTGGCGCGCCAACTGGCCATCCAAACCGTGCTGGGAGCGGCCGAACTCGCCAAGGAAACCGGCGAACATCCCGCGATCCTGCGCGAAATGGTGACGAGCCCCGGGGGAACAACGGCTGCAGCTCTTGGCGAACTGGAACAGCACGGTGTCCGCGCGGCATTCATCCAAGCTGTGCGGGCCGCAGACCAGCGCTCCAAGGAACTCTCCGGCCAATGATCCGCCGCGCTGCCGTTCACTCGCTCCTAGCGGCATGCGCAATCGGATTCGCGCAAAGCCTGCCTGCAGGAGAACCGGAAAAAAACTTCACCCCTCGCACTCTGGCAGCAGCTATTGCGGAAGGGAATGTGGCTTTTGAACGGAAGGATTACAGCGCTGCACGAAACGCCTACTCCCGCGTTCTGACTCTGGAACCGGACAACCTCATAGGTCTTGTGAACCTTGGCATGGTGGAATTTTATTCAGGCCATCCCGACAAGGCGGAGGAACTACTGAAGAAGGCCGTCCGTCAGCGCCTCGAATCCGCCCCAGCGTGGCTCACACTCGGCATGATCTACATGGACCGCAATGAACCGGATGCCGCCCTAGCCGCGCTCTCGCAGTCCATGGTGCAGGATCCGCTAAACGCCCGAACTCGCAATTTCCTGGGGGTTGTCATGGGCCGGCGGGGTTGGATCGAAGGCGCGCAGCACGAACTCCGCCGCGCCGTTGAACTCGACCCCTCGTATGCGGATGCCCACTACAATCTCGCCGTCTTTTACCTTGAGGAAAAGCCACCTGCGGTTGAGCTTGCACGACGACACTATCAGAAAGCCCTCGAACTCGGGGTTGAAAAAAATCCCGAAATGGAAAAGCTATTCAGCACACCGCCAAAAAAACCTTAGCTTCTTACCATGACCGCCCGCCTGCTTCCCGCATTTCTTTGCCTTCTCGCCATCATCCCGCTTCAAGCCGCACCCGTTCCAGAGATCAGCGCCAAGTCGGCGATTCTGGTGGATGCGAACACCGGCAAGGTCCTCTTCTCAAAAAATGACGACGCGAAGCGACCCGTCGCAAGCACCCAAAAGCTCCTCACTGCCCTCATCGTCGCTGAAGCGGGTGACCTGGATAAGAGGGTCGAAATCGAAGCCACGGACACAAACTGCGAGCCCACCAAAATCTATGTCAAACCCGGACAAAGTTACACACGGCTACAGCTACTCAACGCACTACTGGTAAAGAGTGGCAACGATGTCGCCCGCACCCTAGCCCGCGACAATGCCGGAAGCGTGAGCGCATTTGCTGATAAGATGACCCAACGCGTCCGCAACCTCGGCGGCACAAGCTCGAATTTCGAGAATCCCAATGGGTTGCCCGCCAAAGGCCAGTATTCCACCGCCCGCGACATGGCCCGCGTCGCCCGCATGGCCTACCGCAATCCCACCCTCCGTGAGATCATGAGGACGCGCTACTACAACTTCCGCTTCAGCTCCGGAAATGTTGTGCCTCTGCGGAATACAAACCGCGTTCTCCGCACCTACTCGTTCTGCAACGGCATGAAAACCGGCTACACCGACCTGGCAGGGCATTGCCTTATTTCCAGCGGTTCCTACAACGGCCGGGATGTCATTGCCGTCATGCTGGGCTGCACCAAGGCCCGCATCGCTGACGAGTCCGCAAAACTACTCGCCTACGGACTCAACATCCCGACATCCAAGCTGAGCTCCCTCCGCATCTCGCAAGAATAACCCCAGCGTGGCCCGCTCCTACACACTGCAAGCACCTCCGCCCTCCTCCAGCGGCATCGACTATTCCTCGGAGCTCAACGAGCAACAACTCGCCGCTGTGACATCGCCCGGCGGGGCCTCGTTGGTCATTGCCGGGGCGGGCAGCGGAAAAACACGCACACTGACCTACCGCGTGGCTTGGATTCTGGAGCAAGGCGTTCCCGCCCGCTCCATTCTGCTCCTCACTTTTACAAACAAAGCCGCGCGTGAAATGACCGAACGCGTGCACACGCTCATCCCAGGCGCCGCCGATGGACTCTGGGGCGGCACATTCCACTCGATCGGCAACCGCATCCTCCGCCGACACCCCGAGGCCGTCGGGTTCCGCCAAGGATTCAGCATCATGGACCGCGAGGATGCCGAGGACATGATCGCGTCCGTTGTGGCCAAGGAGGGCATTGTTTCCACCGACAAGCGATTCCCAAAAGCCGGCGTGCTTTCGGACATCTTCAGCTATTCGATCAACACCGGCTTCGCCATATCCAAAGTGCTGGTCGAAAAATACCGATACTTCATTCCCCTCGCCCAAGACATCGAACGCGTCCAGACCGCCTACGAATCGAGAAAAAAGGAGGCGAACTCGATGGACTTCGACGACCTCCTCGCCAAGACGCTCGAGCTTTTCCTGATGAATCCCGACATCGCCGCGCAATACCAACGCCAGTTTCAACACATCCTCGTCGATGAGTATCAGGATACCAACCGCCTCCAATCCGAACTCATCGACCTTCTCGCCGCACACCACGGCAATGTGATGGTCGTGGGCGACGATGCCCAAAGCATCTACTCGTGGCGCGGGGCAAACTTCGAAAACATCCTGCGATTCCCCGAGACACACCCCGGCGCACAGGTGTTTAAAATCGAGACGAACTACCGCAGCGTGCCCGGCGTTCTGGATGTTGCGAACGCCGCCATTCTCACAAACGAAAACCAATTCCCCAAAAACCTCGCGCCCGTCCGCAAGCCTCATCCCATCAAGCCCGCTCTGGTTGCATTACCAAACAACAACCAGCAGGCAGCCTTCGTCGCGCAGCGAATCATGGAACTCTCGGACGAGGGCGTGCCGCTCGAGCAGATCGCAGTCCTCTACCGCGCCCACTACCACTCGATGGAGATGCAACTCGAGTTCACCCGACGCGGCATTCCCTTCAGCATCACCAGCGGACTTCGATTTTTCGAGCAGGCCCACATCATGATCCGCATGCAACCGGGCATCGGCAACAAAACCGCCGAGACGCTCTGGCAAAAGACCTCGGCGATCCTCGATGGAAAAACCAATTTCAGAGACCTCTCCGGCCTCAAGGTTCCTGCCAAAGCTCAAAAGTCGTGGGATCAATTCATCCACACCCTTAGCGACCTCGCTCCTGATTCAGGCCCCATGAAGCCGTCCGAGATGATCTCCTGCGTCCTCTTCGCCGTTTACGAGGACTACATGAAGGAGAAATTTCCAAACTACGACGCCCGCCATGAGGATCTCGTCACGCTGCAGGAGTTCGCTGGACAATTTGAAACGACATCCGACTTCCTCTCCCAACTCGCCCTGCTTGGCAGTTTGGAAACGGCCGACGCCTTTGCCGACGCGGCTGAAACCGAGAAAGTGACTCTCTCCACACTCCACCAAGCCAAAGGCCTCGAGTGGAAAGTCGTTTTTCTGATCTGGCTGGCCGATGGAATGTTTCCAAGCAGCCGCAGCATTGAAGACCCTCGCGCGCTCGAGGAGGAACGGCGTCTTTTCTATGTCGGAGTGACCCGCTGCATGGACGAACTCTACCTCACCTACCCCGAGATGCGCCTCGCCACCGGTTACGACCAGTCATTCTACTCCCCCTCCCGCTTCCTCCGCGAAGTCCCAGAATCCCTCTTCGAATGCTGGGAAGTCAATCAAGCCCCGCGCACCTTCTCCTCCGCCCGCCACGAAGACGGCGAAATCCCGTTTTAAAAAATCATCTCCTCTGTGTTCTCTGTGCGCTCTGTGGTCAATCCATCAAAACGCCGATTTACCCACCCCGCGTATCGGTTTGCAGGCTCGCGCTCTACCGCATAGAGTGCGCCTTTTTCCAAAATGAGCACGCAGCGCAAGCAGTATCCGTTCACCGAATTCGAACCCCGCTGGCAACAGCACTGGCTGGAGGCCGGAGCCTTCCGCGCCGCCAATCCCGGGGATGCCAATTTCGACGCCTCCAAGCCGAAATACTACATTCTCGACATGTTTCCCTACCCCAGCGGTGACGGTCTGCATGTCGGCCATGTCGAAGGATACACCGCCACGGACATCCTTGCCCGCTTCCACCGCATGCAAGGCTTCAATGTGCTCCACCCTATGGGTTGGGACGCCTTCGGACTCCCCGCCGAGCAATACGCCATCAAAACCGGCCAGCACCCGCGCGTGACCACGGCCCGCAATATCGACAATTTCCGCCGTCAACTTCAGGCCGTGGGTTTCAGCTACGATTGGGACCGCGAAGTCAGCACCACCGACCCGGGCTACTTCCGGTGGACGCAGTGGATTTTCCTTCAACTCTACAACGCCTGGTTCAACCCCACGACGCGCAAGGCTGAGCCCATCTCCACCTACACCGGCAACGATCCCGACTCCGTGCGCCTCGCCTATGTCGCCGAAATGCCGGTGAACTGGTGCCCGCAACTCGGCACCGTGCTGGCGAACGAAGAAGTCGTCGACGGCAAGAGCGAAGTCGGCGGATTCCCCGTCGAGCGCCGTCCGCTCCGCCAGTGGATGCTTCGCATCACCGCCTTCGCCGAGCGCCTTTTGGAGGGCCTCGATGGACTCGATTGGCCCGAGGGCATCAAACTTCTCCAAAGAAACTGGATCGGCCGCAGCGAGGGAGCCTTGGTCAAATTTCAAATCGCAAATGCTCCATGCGAAGTAGAGGTCTTCACGACACGCCCCGACACACTCTTCGGCGCAACCTACATGATCCTCGCGCCAGAGCATCCGCTCGTGGCCTCCATCACCACTCCTGACCAACTCGAAGCCGTCGAAAAATACAAAACCTCCGTCGCCTCCAAGAGCGACCTCGACCGCACCGAACTCAACAAGGAAAAGAGCGGCGTCTTCACCGGCGCCTTCGCCATCAATCCCGTCAACGGCGACAAAATCCCCGTCTGGATCGCCGACTATGTGCTCATGGGCTACGGCACAGGTGCCATCATGGCAGTCCCCGCCCACGACGAGCGCGACTTCGAATTCGCCACCAAATTCGAACTCCCCATCCGCGAGGTGGTGATAAAAGATGGGAGCACGGGCGTCCCGCCCGTGAAGACACCGACTCCCTTCTTTGAGGAAAGGACGGATTTAACAATCCGCGAACGCAACCTCCCGCATTGGCAACAAGGCGAGAAATACTATTTCGTCACTTGGCGACTGGCCGACAGCCTTCCCGCAAATCTGGTGCGCGATCTCAAACTGGAATCCGAAGCCTGGCTCACCGCACGTAGCCAACCGCTATCGCCCGAAGATGAGCAGGAATTCCACGGTCTGTTCTCCGACCGTTTGGATTCCCTTTTGGACGAGGGGCGAGGCGGTTGTATTATGGCAAAGCCGGAAATTTCCAAAATTGTCGAGCAGTCGCTGAAGCACTTCGATGGTTCCCGGTATTCCCTGAGCGCATTTGTGCTCATGCCAAACCATGTCCATGTGCTCTTCAAACTTTCCGAAGGCGAGGATCTCGGAAAAGTCATCCACAGTTGGAAAAGCTTCTCAGCCCATGAAATCAACAAGGCGCTCGGACAGGAAGGCCCTGTGTGGCAGGAGGAGTATTATGACCGGATCGTTAGAAGCGAGATCCACTTCACCCGACTGGTTGACTACATTTGTGAAAATCCTGCAAAGGCCGGGTTGAAGGATATTAGCGTCTTCACGGGCGGGACGCCCGTGCTCCCCTCCTGCTTTGCGGGCGAGGGAGTGGCCGTGAACTCGGGTTTTCTCGATGGGTTGCCAACTGCCGAGGCCAAGCAAAAGATCAGCGCTTGGCTAGAGGAAAAGGCCCTCGGACGCGGCACGGTGAACTACAAACTCCGCGACTGGCTTTTTTCCCGCCAGCGCTACTGGGGCGAGCCATTCCCCATCGTGTGGGAGGGCGGACGCCACCGCGCACTGACCCAGGACGAACTCCCAGTCATCCAACCCGACATGGAGGATTTCAAACCCACTGGCACGCCAGAGCCCCCACTCAGCAAGGCTCTCGAGTGGTTGAAATACTCGGACTCCGCGCAGCGCGAGACCAACACCATGCCGCAATGGGCTGGATCCTGCTGGTATTACCTGCGTTTCTGCGATGCCACAAATTCCGACCGCTTCATCGGCAAGGAGGCCGACGAATACTGGATGGCGCGCAGTGCCAAGCACGGCGGCGTGGACCTGTATGTCGGCGGCACCGAGCACGCCGTGCTGCATCTACTCTACGCCCGCTTCTGGCACAAGGTACTCCACGACCTCGGCCATGTGACCACGCCCGATCCGTTCCTGCGTTTGGTCAACCAAGGCATGATCCTCGGACCCGACGGCCAAAAAATGTCCAAGAGCAGGGGCAATGTCATCACTCCCGACAGCGTGATCTCAGAATACGGCGCCGACTCGCTGCGCCTGTATGAAATGTTCATGGGCCCGCTCGAGCAAATGAAGCCTTGGAGCATGAAAGGCGTCGAAGGCGTTTACCGCTTCCTCGCCCGCGTCTGGCGCTTGGCCATGGAGGAAAACCAAGAAGGCGAATGGATCCTCTCCAGCGACCTCGCCGAGATTCCGCTCACCTCGCAGCAACTCCGCATCGCGCATGCAACCATCAAGAAGGTGACCTCCGACATCCGCCTGCTCGCGTTCAACACGGCGATCTCGCAAATGATGGTTTTCACCAACGAATTCGTGAACGCTAAGCCACGCCCGCTCGAAGCGCTCCGCATCCTGCTTCCGCTTCTGAGCCCCTTTGCACCGCACCTCGCCGAAGAACTCTGGAGCCGCCTCGGTTTTGCCGGTCTCGCCTCCAAGCAACCTTGGCCCATGCATGACGAATCCCTGCTCGTCGAAAACGAAGTTGAACTCGCGGTGCAGGTAAACGGCAAAGTCCGCGAGCGCCTCGTCATTTCAAAAGAAGCCACGAAAGAGGAGATCGAAAAAGCCGCCCTCGCCAGCGCAAAAATCCAAGAAGCCACAGCAGGACAAACCATCGTCAAAGTCGTCGTGGTCCCGGGAAAACTTGTGAACATCGTCGCCAAATAAAAAGCAGCAACCCAGCCCCAGCGGCCGCCCGCAAATTTCAGACAGCCTGACCTCTGCCCAATCGCGTCTGCATTGCAGGGAAACTGGATGATCTTTTTTGACACGGGAAAACCTCGCCATTCGAAGATCGATTGGGATTCAAATCCATGTTGATTCTTCATCCACGAATACACCGAGTTTTCACGAATAGCGCGCTGTAGCGCGATTGCTCTAGCGGCGTCTCTATGAGCGCCGGAGGGCCTCCATTCCGGCAGTCATAGACAGCCGCTACAAACCCGCGCAGCAGCGCGAAACCCTTGGAGGGTCGACCTCCAGCTTGACCCATTCTTCAGCCGCGAAGCGGCGTCTCAGGGGGACATGACCGTCTCAGCTATGCTCCCCTCTTTAGTGCAGGGGCGCGCTTTCACCGAGGCTTCTTCTTGTTGGGTTTTATTCGTGTTCATTCGGAAATTCGTGGTTCAAGGACATCCGGACCGCAAGGGCTCATGTGTTTTCCCAGCGAATCAGGATTTCTGAATTTAAGGATTTTCCCCTTGTCAAAGCGGGTCCGGCGCTTAGTTTCTTCCTCCCCAGCACGGCGCCTTCGTCTAGCGGTTAGGACACAGCCCTCTCACGGCTGGTGCACGGGTTCGATTCCCGTAGGCGTCGCCATTTTTTACCCCCTTTTTATCACTCCAAACCGCATAAACACTCGCTCTACGGGCCACGCCGCAAAAACCGTGTGTTTTCAAAAGTTGCTACAAATTACCCTTGCTTTGTCACAAACTGTCACAAACTTTTTGCGGCGGTATTGCACCGCGCATGGCCGCAATGCTCCGCTTTTCATTCGTAGGGCAAATGAGCAGCGGCGGCGCGAAGCGATTTCTGCTTGCGAAGGTGCAAGAGAGAGCAGGGTGATGCGATGGCATTTTGTGAGTGAGAGCAAACGCATGCCCCCCCCTCCCTACGCCGGACTGATCCTGTCTCGAAAACCCGTGAAGGGCTTTGTAAAAGAATGACCCAAAAATGGAAGAAAGACAAAGCATGTATGCGCGGCGTTATGACCGCGAGTTCAAGGAAAACGCCATGGCGCTTGTTGAGAGCGGCATCGACTATCTCGGCACTCAGAAACAACTCTGCCGGCAGTTCCAAAACCGCTCTCGCATCGGCGATAGAATCGGATTTGGAGGGCTGCCCACCCACTTCATTCTTGAAGCGCTGGGCGGACTTCGTCTTTAGCGGGTGGATTCCTGCTTCCTGTAGGCGCTGGGTGTCATTTTGAATCGTCTCCGGAAGACCGTGGCGAAATACTGGCTGGAGTTGAACCCGCAACCCAAGGCGATCTCGGTGATCGGGCGCTCCGGATTTTCCCGAATTTCCTTCGCAGCGTGGTTAAGGCGGCACTGGTTGAGGTAATCTATTCCCCCGGCA
>JAPLTI010000203.1 GCA_026398285.1 Verrucomicrobiota bacterium | reverse complement strand
TTTTCCCATTGGTGGTGGTTTTTCAAGAGGCGTTCTCGAAGGGTGGCGCCGCCTTTTTGGAAACCTTTCGTGATCCCTACACGCGGCATAGCATCCTCCTCACGCTCATTATCGCGGCGATCAGCGTTCCGTTGAATACGGTTTTCGGTATTGCAGCGGCGTGGAGTGTGACCCGCTACAAGTTCCGTGGGCGGTCATTCCTGATCACGCTGATCGACCTCCCGCTCTGGGTTTCCCCAGTTATTGCGGGTTTGCTGTATGTGCTCGTCTTTGGTGCGCAGGGTTGGTTCGGCCCGTGGCTTCGCGAGCATGAAATCCGGATCATTTTCGCCGTTCCCGGCATGGTGCTGGCTACGATCTTTGTCACTTTTCCCTTCGTGGCGCGGGGGCTCATTCCGCTGATGCAGGCTCAGGGGATGAAGGAGGAAGAGGCTGCGCTGACCCTTGGCGCGAACGGATGGCAGATTCTCTGGCGCATCACCCTGCCGAAGATCAAATGGGGCCTGCTCTACGGCATCATCCTCTGCAACGCCCGCGCCATGGGCGAATTCGGGGCCGTCTCGGTCGTCTCCGGCCACATTCGGGGAAAAACCAACACCATGCCGCTCCACATCGAGATTCTTTACAACGAATACCAGTTTGCATCGGCCTTCGCCGTTGCTTCGGTTCTCGGACTCTTAGCCATTATCACTCTCATCCTCAAAACCCGCGCCGAATGGCGCGCCGAGCAGGAGCTTCGCGCCTCCTCATTCTCAACCGCACCATGAGCATCGCCATACAAAACATCACCAAACGATTCGGCCTCCATCCCGCCCTGCGCGAGGTATCCCTCGACATCCACGATGGGGAACTCATCGCCCTCCTCGGCCCAAGCGGCTCGGGCAAGACCACGCTGCTCCGTGTCATTGCCGGACTGGAATTCGCCGACGCCCGCGACGGCCGCATTTTTTTTCAAGGCCGCGATGTCACAGATCTCTCCGCCTACCAACGCAAGGCAGGCTTTGTTTTCCAGCACTACGCGCTCTTCAACCACATGAATGTTTACGAGAACATTGCCTTTTCCTTTCGCGTTCTCGCTCGCTCCAAACGCCCGCCGGAATCCGCCATCTGCGAGCGCGTCACCGAGCTTCTGCGCGCCGTGCAACTGGAAGGCTATGAGAAACGCCTGCCCACCCAGCTCTCCGGTGGACAGCGTCAAAGGGTGGCCTTCGCCCGCGCGCTGGCCAACCGCCCTGAGGTGCTCCTTCTCGATGAACCCTTCGGCGCGCTCGACGCCAAGGTCCGAAAAGACCTGCGCCGCTGGCTGCGTGAATTCCACGACCTCACGCGCCTCACCACGGTTTTCGTCACGCACGACCAAGACGAGGCCTTCGAAGTCGCCGACCGCGTCGTCCTCATCGACAAAGGCTCGATCCAACAAATCGGCACACCGGCGGAAGTGCGCAGCAATCCCGCCAATGCTTTTGTTGCCGAGTTTTTGGGATTGCCCCAAAAATACGACCCTTCCGCGAGACCTGAGGGTCAGTTGCAAACGTGCTGAGTTTTGTGAAAGCATTACCGAGGGGATTTCGTGCTTGCCTGACCGATATGGACTTTTTAGAAAAAGAAGCATGAAAGTTTTCCTTTGCTCCCTCCTTTCCTTGGCGCTTTGCGCTACGGCCGTTGCAGACATTCAAGCGCCGCCGGCATCGGACTTCGGTCCCACACGGAAACTTGGACGCGGACTTGGCAACATCGCTTTCGGAATCACTGAGATTCCCTACCAGTGGGCGGTCGTGAATGACATGGAAGGAAATGCCGCCGCCCTGAGCTACGGTCTCGTGCGCGGCACCGGTCGCGTTTTCGCAAGGCTTGGCTATGGGATTTACGAGGTTGCTCTCTTTCCGTTCCCTACTCACAAAGGCGGCTACACTCCGCCCTATCGCAGCGATATTCCATGGATCAACTCCGGCTACTCGGAGTTTCCACCCGAGCTGGGCTTTGAAACGCGCTACAACTACGTGCGTCAGGATCCGAGCCTCTGAGGGCTTTGTTGATCGGGATTGCCTTGACGCCCGCGCCCTCCGAATTGAAAACGGAGGCCGTTCTATTTTTGCATGATTTCACTCACCGTTCCGGTTTATAACGAGCGCGAGGCCCTGGGGCCGCTTTTTGAAAAAGTTCAGGCCGTCATGCACCGGCACTTCCCTGAAAAATGGGAGATCATTTTTGTTAATGACGGGAGTCAGGATGGCAGTGCCGAGCTGCTCGATGGCTTGGCGGAAAAAAATCCACAGGTCAAAGTCGTGCACTTCCGCCGAAACTTCGGTCAGACAGCGGCCATGATGGCTGGCTTCGACTTCGCAAGCGGCGATATCATTATTCCCCTCGATGGCGATGGTCAGAACGATCCGCAGGATATTCCCCGCATCGTGGCCAAGCTTGATGAAGGCTTCGAGGTCTGTTCCGGTTGGAGAAAAGATCGTCAGGACAACGCGCTTCAGCGCAACCTGCCGAGCATTTTGGCCAACAAACTCATCTCGGCTGTGTCTGGGGTGAAACTCCACGACTTTGGTTGCTCCCTCAAAGCCTACCGCTCGGAGGTCATCAAGGGCGTCCGACTCTATGGCGAGATGCACCGCTTCCTGCCGATCTACGCGAAGTGGCACGGCGCCCGTATCACGGAGCTGCCCGTCGGCCACCACGCCCGCAAGACCGGGCACTCCAAGTATGGTCTGGAGCGCGTTCTCAAGGTCGTGATGGACCTCCTCACCGTCCGCTTTCTCGATAAATACATGCTCAAGCCGATGTATCTTTTTGGCTTCTGGGGCTTCATGTTTTTCATCGCCTCGTTTGTTTTTGGCGCATGGGCGATTTACATGCGGACGCGGGGTTATTACTTCACAGGAACTCCTCTGCCGATGATGGCTGTCTTTTCCTTTATGACAGGAGTTATTTGCATGCTCATGGGACTGCTTGCCGAAATGATCACGCGCACCTTCCACGAGTCTCAGAACAAATCCATCTACCTCGTGAGCAGAACCCGAAACTGCGAGGGACAAGCCGGCTCGGTCTGATGTGCGGCATAGCCGGATTTCTCGGCGCGGGCGACAGCGCGGATTTGCAGCGCATGACCCGCCGTCTCACGCACCGCGGGCCTGATGCCGAGGGTTATTTTGAAAAAGCGGACACCGGTGTTTTTCTGGGCCACCGCCGCCTCTCGATTATCGATCTCGCCTGTGGCGCGCAGCCGATGGTTTCCGCTGATGGTTTCCTCGCCATTGTTTTCAACGGCGAAATCTATAATCACGCGGAACTTCGCAGGGAACTCATCGCCAAGGGACACATTTTCGCGACAGACCACTCGGATACCGAAGTCCTGCTCCACGCATGGCGCGAATGGGGGGAGGGGATGCTTTCCCGACTCAATGGCATGTGGGCGTTTGCCATTTACGATTCCCGCACACGGCGTCTCTTTCTGGCCCGCGACCGCTTTGGGAAAAAGCCCCTCTACTATTTTCATCGAAACGGCACCTTTGCCTTCGCCTCGGAGTTGACCGCGCTCCTCGAGCACCCGCTTGCGCCGCGCAATCAGTCGGAAATTGCCAGGGTCAAGTTTCTCGCCCATGCGCTCATCCCGGCGCCGCACTCTGCTATCGAAGGCATTTACAAACTCCCCGCCGCCCACCAACTCACGCTTGCGATGGATGCTGGCTCGCCGCGCATTGCCCGCTACTGGCGCTACACGCTGGAACCGGAGGAGTCGCAAAAAAGTGAATCTACACTCGCCGCAGAACTGCTGGAAATTCTCACCCGCGCAACCCGCCGCCGCCTTGTGGCCGATGTCCCGCTCGGCATCTTCCTGAGTGGGGGTCTGGATTCCTCAACGATTGCCGCTCTCGCCGCACGCGATACTCAAGAATCAAAGCCTGAGACTTTTACGATTGGCTTCAACGAGCCGAGTTTTGATGAATCCCCTTTCGCCGCCC
>JAPLTI010000124.1 GCA_026398285.1 Verrucomicrobiota bacterium | reverse complement strand
CTTCACATCTTGGAGCGCTCCATCGAATTCCTTGCGAACGGCAATCCAATCCTTCACCTCCGCCTTGTCGGTGATGCTTTTGCTGCGCTCGAGAACGGCTTTTTCCACATTGATGGCTTTGGAGAGGGTCAGCACGCGGCGGCCGATGTCTTTCACCTTCTCGGAATCCTCGGCCTCCACGGCCACAAACCCCTCAGCAATCACGGTGCCGAGGAGAAGTGCGACCTGGGCACGATTGCCACTCTGGCGCCCCAGCGAGTCGCGCAATTCCGAACGCCAGTTGGGATTTCCCAATTTGTCGAGGACGATAAAAATCTCGCTCGGCACGGGAACCACGACATCATCAATCGACTGCGCGGGGAATGAGGAGAGGTCCACCGCCTCGGGTGGCTTCTGCGCGTGAAGCGAAGTAGTGGCGGCGGCAAGGAGACCGGCGGCCAGCACCGCGTTCAGAATGTTCGGCATTTTCAAAATTTCGGCTTTGTTGTGCGTGTGAGGTCGGTTTAGAACTCACACATACAAATTGGAATGAATCGGGATAGATTACAACATCTTCTTACCGCCGCCTCCTCGCGCAAGCTCCTCGTCGTGGGCGATGTGATGCTCGACGAATTCGTGTGGGGACGCGTTTCCCGCATCTCGCCAGAGGCCCCGGTGCCGGTGGTGGAGGTGGAAAAGGAAACCTCCTATCCCGGTGGCGCAGCCAATGTGGCCCGCAATCTGAGGCCCTTCTGCGCTGGCGTCCACTTGTGCGGCCTCGTTGGTGATGATGTCCATGCCGGTCGGCTCCGGGAGTTGCTCGCGGAAGAGTTGATATCCACCGACGCCCTTGTGGCCGATGAGACTCGCTCGACCATCGTAAAAACCCGCATCGTCGCCCGCCAGCAGCAGGTCGTGAGGGTGGACCGCGAACGCCGCGCGAAGGTTTCCACCGAAGTGCTCGAGCGCTCGTGCGCCGTCATCGCCGACATCCTACCAACGGTGGATGCCGTGATTTTCGAAGACTATGGAAAAGGCTTCCTCGGGCAGGCGTTGAAGGACCGCGTCACCGAAATGGCCCGCAGCGCCGGCAAATACATCTCCGCCGACCCGAATCCCACCAATCCCCTCGACTGGCGCGGCGTCGACCTTCTCAAGCCCAACCGCTCCGAGGCCTTCGCCATGGCAGGAATCCCGGACAACGGAGCCGGGCCGAATCCCCTAGCGGATGCCCCACTGCTCGAAGTCGGCGGCATTCTTTTGAAAAAATGGGATCTTCCCGCATTGCTGGTGACCTTGGGTGAACACGGTATGATTTTGTTTCAGCGCGACGAAGCTCCGTATCACACACCGACCCGCGCCCGAGAGGTTTTCGATGTCTCTGGCGCCGGGGACACCGCGATTGCGCTGCATACGCTCGCGGTCTGTGCGGGAGCGACGCCCAGCGAGGCCGCTGAAATTTCCAACCACGCCAGCGGCGTCGTCGTGGCCAAGCTCGGCACTGCCACGCTTACCGGCAACGAACTTCTCCACGCCTTCTCCAAAAATGCCTAAGCGCCGCGCCGTCTTCCTCGATCGCGATGGCACGCTCATGGAGGAGGTGAACTACTGCAACGACCCCGCCACCGTGCAGGCCATCCCGGGAGCTGGGGAAACGCTCACCCTCCTGCGCGAACAAGGCTGGCTGACAGTCATCGTCACAAACCAAAGCGGCCTCGCCAAAGGCCTCATCACTCCCGCCCAATACGAAGCCGTCAATGCCGAGCTACTCCGTCAACTCGGGGGCGGTATCGATGCCATTTACTTCTGCGCCGACCATCCCGACACGCCCACCGAACGGCGGAAACCGCAACCCGGCATGCTCCACGAAGCCGCCTTGGACCTTGAGATCGACCTCTCCAGCAGCTGGATGATCGGCGACAAACCCATCGATGTGGAGTGCGGCCGCAACGCAGGCTGCCGCACCGTGCTCGTAAAAACAGGCTACGGCTCGAAGCAATCCAACACAGACGCGGACTTCGTGATGAATGATATCACAGAAGCCCTGAAACACATCATCGCGCTGGGCGAGTAGGCCGAATTTCGACCTATTCCTTTTCAAGACCCGGCTCGACGAGTTCACAGATGGTGTGGAGGAGAAATTTGTGGGCTTCTTGGATGCGGGCTGTGACTGTGCCGGCGACATGGATTTCGATGTCGGCGGCGCCTTTAGTGAAGCCTCCGCCTTTTCCGAGAAGAACGATGCTCCGCATGCCGATTCGCTTCGCTTCTTCTATGGCGGAGAGCACATTGCGCGACTTGCCGCTCGTGGAGAGCCCAATGAAGACATCCCCCGCTTTACCGAAAGCGCGGACTTGGCGGGCAAAGATGTCTTGGAAGGCGTAGTCGTTGCCGATGGCGGTGAGGAGTCCCCCGTCGGAGCTAAGGGCGATGGCGGGATAGGGGCGGCGGTCGCCTTGGAAGCGGCAGGTGAACTCGGTGGCGATGTGCCCGCTGTCGGCTGCACTTCCGCCGTTGCCGCAGATGAGAAGTTTTCCGCCGGATCTGAGGCAAGCGAGAACCAACTCGGCGGCTTCAGTGATTTTTGGTTCGAGCTGGCGGAGGGATTGGAAGGTCTCCAAAGCGCCGTCGAGAGACTGCGTGAATTGGCTCATGAAGGAGAAAGTGCCTTCTCGGCGGACAACTCGGGGCGCGTCTCGAGCAGCCCTCTGAGAGTCGTCCACCCCTGCGAATCCATTCCGCTGAAAAGGTGCAGATACACAAACACCGAGGGCGCAGGATATTTCGAAATCAACAAATCCACGGCTTTTGCGACCTTGTCGGCGGCAGGTTCGGAAGGCAAGTCATCGATGAGACCTTTGCCATTATGGGCGATCTCCAAGGCGTCGAGAAAATCACAGACCATGCGCTCGTTGCAGCCAAGCGTCCAAACTTGGAGAATCTCGAGGGCGAGATCGGCATTCGCAGGGCGGGACAGGGATTCCTTGATCCACTGGTTGCGCTCGTCCTTGGGCTTGCGCTCGACAAAAACGGCGCGGAGCTTGCGGCGGGTGGCCAGCATTCCAGCGGCGCTCTTGTAGGCATTGCGGTCGTTTTCGGCGAGCCAGTTCAAGACTTCACCGGCTTGGGGGCCGTTCAAACGGCCAAAAATTTCTGTCGCGGTCATGAGCTTTTTATTTTCGGGGTTCGGGAGCCGGCAAGTCAAGCCATCCCCCGCTTTCAAAATCTACGCAAAGACGACCTCGCCGAGTTCACGACCGATAGCACGGCGAATGCGGAAGACATGGGCGGGTCGGTGGTGCGGATCGAGCGCAATGAAGTTCCGGGCACCCCGCCAATGGAATTTCTCGCCGGTGAGGAGATCCATCACATATTCCTCGTCGGCGCCAATGCCAAATTCCTCGAGCGGGATGTGGACAAACGCGCTCTGCGGATTCCACGGATCAACCGTCACAACGACGACGATCAGGTTGTCGATGGCGGCAGTGGATTTGCTGAAGCAGAGGATTTGGTCATTCTCAGCGTTGTGGATGCGGAGGTTGTCGTATTCGCGCAGCGCGCGGTTGTCGCGACGGATGTGGTTGAGGCGGGTTATGTAGTCCTTGATGTTCCCCGGCGCGTTCCAGTCGCGGCCTTTGAACTGGTATTTCTCGGAATCGATATACTCCTCCTTGCCGGGAACCGGAGCGTTCTCGCACAACTCGAATCCGCTGTAGATGCCGTAAACGGGCACGGTCATGGCAGCCAAGACCGCACGGATCAAAAAGGCCGGACGCCCGCCGTGCTGCAAATACTCGGGCAGGATGTCGGGAGTATTTGCAAAGAAGTTCGCACGGAAAAAGTCGCGCATCGGATGAGTGGTGAGTTCGGTGAGATACTCTGCCAGCTCGTGCTTGGTGTTTCTCCAAGTGAAATAGGTGTAGCTCTG
>JAPLTI010000237.1 GCA_026398285.1 Verrucomicrobiota bacterium | reverse complement strand
CGTCTTGAAGGTGACTCCCGCACACGACAAAACCGACTACGAGATCGGCCTGCGCCACAACCTGCCAGTCGTCGATATTTTCAATCCCGACGCCACGCTGAATGACCTCGCCGGTGACGAATTCGCAGGCCTCGACCGCTTCGAAGCCCGCACAAAAGCCGTGGACAAGCTTCGCGAACTCGGACTTCTCGTTAAAGAGGAGCCCCACGAAAACAATGTCGGCTTCAGTGAACGCGCCGATGTGCCAATCGAGCCTCGCCTCTCCGAACAATGGTTTTTAAAATATCCAAAAACCGTCGAAGCGCGCGACGCCGTGCGGAAGCATCTCATCCGCTTCTTTCCCGACCGCTGGGAGAAGGTCTACGACCACTGGCTGGAAAACATCCAAGACTGGTGCATTTCCCGCCAACTCTGGTGGGGCCACCGCATTCCCGTCTGGTATCCGGCAGGGCAGAGCAATGCGGACAATGCAAAATGCCAGATCGAGTCGCCCGGCGAGGGCTGGGTGCAAGACTCTGATGTGCTCGACACCTGGTTCTCCTCGTGGCTGTGGGCGCATGAGACCATGGAACCCGCCGCGCTGGCGAAATTCTTCCCGACCAGCGTGCTGGTCACCGGCCCGGACATCATCTTTTTCTGGGTCGCCCGCATGATCATGGCAAGCCTCGAATACACAGGCCATGTTCCCTTCAAGGATGTCTATTTCACGGGTATCATCCGCGACAAGCAGGGCCGCAAGATGTCCAAGAGCCTCGGCAATTCCCCTGACCCGCTTGACCTCATCGCCAAATACGGCGCGGATGGCATCCGCTTCGGACTCCTCCGCATCGCGCCGCAGGGGCAGGACATCAAGTTCGACGAACAGCAAATCGTCGAGGGACGGAATTTCTGCAACAAACTCTGGAACGCCTGCCGATTCCGGCAAATGCAAGGACCACTGGATCCGAATGCGGATCCCTCGAAACACGACCTCTCCCTCTTCGCCAGCGATCTTCTGGCCCGCCTAGACGCAACGATCCAGCGCGTCAACGAAGGCTACGAATCCTACCGCTTCAGCGACATAGCCCAAGCGCTCTATGACTTCGTCTGGGGCGATTTTTGCGACCGCTTCATCGAAGTCGCGAAGTCGGACTTCGCCACCGACTCCCCACGCCGCGCAGGAACGATTGCCACGCTGGATTACACCATCAAACGCATCCTCCAACTCCTGCATCCCTACGCGCCATTTATCACCGAGGAACTCTGGAACGGACTCGGCCTTGGCACCGACAGCCTCATGCATAGCGGATGGCCGCAGACCGCTGGATTCAACGCTGACCCTCGCTCCGCAGCCGTTTTTGCCGCAGTCTCTCAAGCCCGAAACATCCGGGCAACTTACGGCATTCCCGGAAATAAACGCCTGCCTTGGCAACTCACCCCGGCAGCAGATTGGGTCAAAAACGAGGCCCCAGTCCTCTCGATCCTGCTGCATGCTGAATCCCTCGCCTTCTGCGAAACCGCTCCGCAAGGCCATGCCGCTTGCCCGACGGACATCGGAACAATCTACCTCCCGCTCGAAGGCATCATAGATCCAGCCACAGAGAAAAAACGCCTCGATGGAGAAATCACCAAAGTCGAAGCCGAAATCGAAAAAGTCGCCCGCAAGCTCGCCAGCGAAACCTTCGTCCAAAACGCCCCCCCCGAAGTCGTCGCCGAGCACCGCCAGCGCCAGCAAGACTGGATCAACCGCCTCGCCGAACTCCAGCGAGCCCGTGCTGGGCTGGAGTAATCTTTACCACCTGATAAGCCCGCGCAAAGTTGAGATGCGTGCCAATGCGAAGAAATTTTGAGGGGATTGCGTCGGCTGTTACGTTGAAGTGCTATATGAAGCCCCTTGATCCTCTTGAACGCGATCTCTCCAAGTTGGCGTCTGCCAATTGGAGTGGACCGGACTTTGAAAGTTTTCGCTCTGGCGTGTGGCGGGAAATTCGCCATCGCCAGGCGGTAGAGTGCGTTTCAACGCCGGCAACTTCTTGGCAGTGGGGTTTGTGGGATTTTGGCTTCGGCCGACTCGCCTTGGCTGCGGCCTTTGTGGCGGCCAGCGTGGGAGTGGCGCTGGGGATTTGGTCTGCACCGGATGTAAAGAATTCCCGCCTTGCGGCACGGAATCTTGATCTCGGAGTTTTCTCCTGTTCCGCCTCGGGCCTTCCAAGTCATTTTTTGGCATTTAGAAAATGAAGCCCCGACTCCTACCTCTGGCTTTCGCTCTGGCGGCGATTGCGATTATTTCCGCAGCGAGTTCTTTCCTCACCCTCCGAATTGTGAGCCGGGATGAGGATTATCCAGCCAGAGACTACCACGAATGGATTCATAAAAGGCTGAACATGAATGCGGAGCAGGAACGGCGCAGCCTGGCATCCGAGCGGCGCTATGAGGAGACGAAGCGGCACTTGGAAGAAGTCATCCGATTGGCCAACAGCGAACTGGCCGAGAATATCCTGAAAGACAAATCCTACTCACGTTCGGTGGAGAAGTCCGTGGCGGAGATTCACAGCGCCATGGGACAACTTCAGAAGGCGACCTTGGAGCATATCTTCGAGTTGAAGGAGGTTCTCGACGCGGAGCAATACGAGCGACTCATTGAGTTGACTGTCCAAGGTCTCTCCGAAAACACGCGCCGGGACTGATTCGGCATGCCGGAAGCCATCACCCAAGATCCGGATTGGCCGGATGTCGCCGCCTTGCAGTTGGGTGAGACTGCGGCTCTCGACCGCCTCATGAAGCGGCATCATGCCGAGGTGACGGGCTTCATTTGGCGAATGACAGGAAACCACCGCGATGCCGAGGAACTGGCGCAGGAAACCTTTGTGCGCGCATTTTTCCAGATTCAGCAATTCAGGCCACGGGCCGCCTTTGCGGCTTGGCTCTATCGCATAGCACGCAACCTCTGTCTGGATTATTTCCGAAGCCGCGCGCAGCGGCAGAAGAGCCAAAACATCCCTCTGGATGACGCCTGGAACATGCCGGAAGCCACTGCCAGCGCCTTGCAGGATGAGGCCACGGAACTCCTGCAGGACGCCATAGCAGATCTTCCCATTCACCTGCGCGAGCCGCTGGTGCTAACGGCGTTGGAGGGTATGTCGCACGAAGAAGCAGGACGGCGTCTGGGGATTTCTCCAAAGGCCGTGGAAGTGAAATGCTACCGCGCCCGCGAGAAGCTCCGCATTTTTCTCGGAAAAAATCAAAACGCGTGAGGGATTTTACGATTTGTTCTCGTTGAAGTTCGCGTGAGGCCTTTTCCATCGACTTCCAGACTGCCGTGCGCGGCCGCCATTTTTTGCCTGATTCTGGCAACCACCTTGCCGGTGCTGCGTGCCGAGCCCTCGAAAATCCCGCTTACAGCCGACTCGGCGGTGGCATTGGCGATAAAGGGAAACAAGGAACTCGCGGCGGCGAGGTTTCTCTTGCAAGAGGCGGAGGGCCGGGGGCGTGGATCAGGCCGCCTGCCGAACCCGGAATTGGAAGCCGAGGTCGCGGCCGGGCAGGATTATGAGGGACGCGTCACTGCTGGGATCATGCAAAGATTCCCGCTGACTGGTCGGCTACGCTTGGAGCGGAAGCTTTCCGATTTGGATGTGCAGATGGCTGGATTGGAAGTGCGGGAAAAGGAATGGCAACTCACATTGACCGTTCGCAAGGCCTTCTATGAACTTGCCGCCGCGCGCGAGGCGCTCGGGATTTCGAGCCGTCAGGCGGAGTCGGCGCAGGCGTTCACAAAAACCGTGGCTGGCGCGGTGGATGCCGGTTTCCGCTCGAAACTCGATTTGCAGGAGGCGGAACTCTCTACGGCAAACCTCCAGGCGAAGGCGGAATCCCTGCGGGGCCTCGAAATGGAGACAACTGCCCACTTGAGCGAATGGCTCGGCTTGCCGGCGGACACCGATTTTATTCTCCATCAACTACCCATTCTGCCGAAGTCGGTTCCAGCCTCCACGCCTGCTGGTAACCGCGCGGACTTGGAACTCGCGGAGTTGGCCATGCGCTCGGGCGAAGCCGATGTCTTGCTCTCGAAAGCCACGAGCTGGGACGATGTGGGCGCGGGAGTTTTTGTCGAAGGAGAAAGATTTCGAGACGATCCGACGGGCATTGAGCCCGAAGCGCTCGTAGGGCTGAAGCTCAGCATTCCGCTGCCGCTCTGGCAAAGCGGTTCCGGCAAGGTTGCTGAAAAGGAGGCCGCGCGCCATCGCATGAGCGCGAGATTAGAATCCCTCCGCTTCGCCGTGCAGAACCAGATTCTTCTCACGCACCGCGTCATGTTCCTCCGTTTCAGGTCAGCCACCGAATTCGGCGCCAAGGTTCTGCCCGCCGCAAACGAGCATGTTCGCGAGTGCGAGGGCGCCCATACCCGTGGCGAGGTGGACCTCCAAGCCGTATTTAGGGCGCGCGACCGCCTTGCCGAAATCGAACTCTCCGATCTCGAAGCCCGCAAAGCGTATTTCGTCGCCTACAGCGAATGGCTCGGCGCCCTTGGCGAAAACAAGACCAATCCATGAAAACGATCCTTTTCCTCCTTGCCACTTCCCTCCTCGCCACAGCTGGAGGCCCAAGCAAAACCGTCATCCTCGATGAAAACGGGGTGAAAAACCTCCGCATCGAAACCCAAGTCGTTGAGGAAACCACCTTCGAGGAGAGCCTTTTTGCGCTGGGAGAAATTGCCATTTATCCCGGCCGTCGCGCGGTGATCAGCAACGACCACCGAATCGAAAAAGGGCAGACGGCCGTTCTCATGGAGAGCCGTCAACCGGGCAACCCGCCGCCCACCGTGGACCTCCCCTCCCCGATCTCGGGACTTGTGAGCCAGACACACATTGTGCCGGGCGAGCCGATTGATCCCGACAAGGTTCTGGCCGAGGTGTTGGACCTCTCGGAGGTCTATGCCATCGCCCGCGTGCCTCAGCATCTGGCGGGGCAATTGAAGCAGGGACAAGCGGCGCGGATTTCCGTGCCAGCAGTGCCTGGCAGAACTTTCGATGCGGAATTAGAGCATCTGGGCGCGGTGGCGGATGCCGCGAGCGACACGGTGGAAGCGGCCTTCCATGTGAACAATCCCGATTTTGCCCTTCGCCCGGGAATGCGCGCCGAGTTTTCGATTGTCGTTGGAAAAAAAGAGGGCGTTTTTTCTATTCCACGCGCCGCATTGCAGGGGGATGCCACGAACCGCTTCGTCTATGTGAAGGACTTTGAAATCCCGAACGCCTTTGTCAAAACCCCGGTGGTTGTTGGAAGCATGAATGCCAGCAGCGCGGAGATCGTTTTCGGTCTGCTGCCCGCCGACGAGATTGTGACGCGGGGAGGCTACTCGCTCGCCTTTGCCGGGGGCGGCACAATGTCGCTGAAGGAGGCCCTCGACGCCGCGCACGGGCACGAGCACGCGGAGGATGGCTCGGAGTTGCCCCAACAAACCAAGACGCCTTCTGAAACAGCCCACAATCACGAACCAAGTCCATTCTGGATGATCGTCAGCGGAGGCTTGTTTGTGCTGCTGGTCATCGTCGCCGCCCGCAGGAAAGGCCGCCATGCTGAATAGACTCATCGAATGGTCGCTGGCGCATCGCGGCCTCGTGTTGGGAATTTCCGCCCTCGTTCTGGTGCTTGGGATTTTCACGGCACTCCGCCTGCCCGTGGAAGTTCTTCCCGACCTCACCAAGCCGACCGTTGTCATTCTTACAGAGGCACCGGGACTGGCTCCTGAGGAAGTGGAAACACGCGTCACGCAACCTATCGAGACGGCACTCATGGGAGTTACGGGATTAACCCGCCTGCGATCGAATTCCGATGTCTCGCTCTCGCTTGTCTACGCCGAGTTCGACTGGAATTCCGATCTCCAAAAAAACCGCCTTCTGGTGCAGGAACGCCTGCAGACCGTGAGGGAACAATTGCCCAATGGGATTCAGCCGTTCATGACTCCAGCCGCTTCCCTCATGGGAGAAATTCTTCTTGTTGGCGTGAGATCGACGATTCCCAATGGCAAGGCAGGCCATCTGACTCCAAGCGAAGTGCGATCGATCGCGGATTGGACCATCAAGCGCCGCCTCCAAAACATCTCCGGTGTCGCGGAAGTGCTCAACATGGGCGGCGGCATCCGTCAGGTGGAGATTCAGCCAGATCCTTATCGCATGCAGGCCTACGGGGTCACGCTTACGGAACTGGAGGCTTCGGCAGCCAATGCGGCGAACACCAGCACTGGTGGATTTCTGAGCACCGGCGCCACGGAGATCATGGTTCGCAATCTGGCCATGACGACCGATCTCGACGCAATCGGGCAAACGGCGATCAAACGCATCGGCGACCGTCCTGTTCGCATTGCCGATGTGGCGCAGGTCGTCTGGGGCATTGAGCCAATGCGCGGCGATGCGACAATAAGCCAGGCCCCGGAAAAAACACCCACCTACGGAGTCATCATGTCCCTGACAAAGGCGCAGGGATTCGACACACGCGCACTCACGGGGAAGGTGAAAGCAGCTCTCGCCGAACTCCAGCCCAGCCTGCCGAAGGGCGTTGAGACGATTGTGCTTTTTCAGCAAAAGGACTTCATCGACAATGCGATTGGAAATCTGAAAAAAGCCATCGTCGAGGCAGCCATCATGGTCACTTTGGTATTGGTTTTGTTCCTCCTGAACTTCCGAACAACATTCATCACCC
>JAPLTI010000074.1 GCA_026398285.1 Verrucomicrobiota bacterium | reverse complement strand
GTAAGCTTTTTCTGTTCGATCAGAAATCACTCTCCGTGATCGAGGCTTGGCCCTCGCTCAAGGCGCTGCGGAAGGATGGCTCATTTGGTTGGCAGGAGTTTCGACCCATATTTCCGCTTCTGAGCCCCATGGGAGCGGAACCTGAAATTGATCCCGCCCTTTTGCAGCGCGAGAGCTTCCAGATGGCTTATCAGCGGCGGGCAGCGTTCCGGGCTTTTCGTTCTTTTATTCCGGAGGCGCTGGCCAAGGCGTGCGAGGAGATTCCAGGCAGGCAAATGACGATGCTCATGCTCCTGCAAGTGAGTCCTGCGGCGGCGGAATTGGCACAAGGCAACCGTGCGCTGGCTTTTGCTCTGTCGCATCCAGAGTTTTTTCGGGAGCGTTATTCCACCTTGCAGGGAGCGGCAATCGTAGCCAAGCGGCGCCAGAGAGAGATTGCGGCTTGGCTGGGATTTCCAGAGACGGATTCTACAGTGAAAACGCTTTCAAAGTTAACGGGTGCGTCGATTTTCAAACATTCTTTGCTGGCGCTGCGCTTTGCCTTGGAATCCCCAGAGGCAAAGAAAATCCTTTCGCACTTGCCACGCATTAACGCGGGGGTGCTGGGATTCGTGGCCGACGAAGAATTGTGCGGAATAGTGCCGATGCCCCTCCTTATGGAAGTGGCGGCGAAAAAGGAGGAGGACATGAGCGCGCAGTCGGCAGATGTATTTCATCGTTGCGTAAGAATGGCGCGAGAACTGGGCGAAGCGGTGCGGCACCCTTCGTCGATTCAAAAACTGGATGAGTGGCATCAACAAATTTGGGAGAGGTGGGTGGAGAAAAACCCGCCGTTGCCGAAAACATTTCCTGCGCCACCCATTGCTGGATGCCCTACAATTCAACCCATTCTGGATGCCAACGGATTGATTGAGGAAGGGAAGCAGCAGTCAAACTGTGTGGGGTGTTACGCAAACAGAGTGCGCGGGGGGCAAACATTCATCTACCGGGTTCTGGCTCCGGAGCGAGCCACGCTTTCGATAGTCCTTGGTCACGGAGGACAATGGGTGATCGAGGAGCTTAAACTCCGCTCAAACCAAGCCTGCAGTCACCTGACCAAAAAGCATGTGACTGACTGGCTCGAAAATCGGCCGCTGATTATTTAAAAGTCCCACTTGCTATGCTCCGTTAAACAACTCCAAAGCAGTAATCCAAGGCTCGTTCAAATCCATGTTCTTGCTCTTACCGATGAAGCCGGCCTCCTGCCCCTCTGGGCAGACAACAGCACTCCCCAGTTCAATTTTTGAGGCTGAGCGGTGCAGTTTTTGCTGTAGGGTTTAGTTTAAAATGATGAATGACCAACCATTCAACAGGCATCGTAGGCTGGGACTGACTGAACCAACCGAGGAGGAATTTGCGGAGTTGATGGAGTTGTGGGAAGAGAGTCGCAGGGAGCAACGGAAACTCTCCCTTCAAATGCGTTTGGATATCGCTTTGCAGATGCTTTGGCCATCGTAAGTGGAATGGATGCCTGAAGCCGCTCCCGCTTTGAACTCAGTGGCGCTTCTTAACACTATATGAACTGCGTTCGATTCGCTCGATGTCTTCCCGCAGATATTTCACCCTTCGTCCCATTTTAAAAAAGGGTAGCTTCCCTGCTTTTTCTCTTCTCCGCAGGGTTTCGATTGTGACTCCCCAGCGGTTGGCGAGGTCGCTTCTTGATAGGAGTTGTGCCAGAGGTTCTTTTTTTCGGGGAGATTGGGCGTGGTTCATGATTATTGCGGCCATTTTGAGAAGGCGGACGATCTCCTCATCTTCGATAAGATTGAGTTCTCCCAACGCCCTGTTGAGCGCATCTTCGTCGAATCCCCCCATCTGTCCGGCATCCAAAAAAGCAAGGATGTTGCGGCGGATCATTTCAACCGTCTGCTCTGTCGGTTTGGGAATGATGGCGCGGAAAATGAAGTTCACCATATTCTTGATGTTCATGGTCGCGCACGCCTCGCTGTCGATGGTTTGGATGGCGGCCTGCTCTGGAGAGAGTCCTGTGACTGCTGACACAAAGCGAATGAGGCGTGCTGTGCGTTCACTGAGAACGATGTTCAGATGCAGTGGCTTTGCGGCCTCTTCGTTATCCCAATTTTCAAGGCTGGGATTTTCTTGGAAGCGATTGCTCATTTTGCCGCCTCCAAGTCGTCAGACCATCGGGGCATCACAAACTTGCCGGGATCGAGTTCCGTTTCACCATCCCAGCGGTAGGCACAGATTTGACCAAACTTGCCGCAGCCATAGTCGAGGCAAGCGAGGCGAGGCGTGATGGGCGAGGGATGCCGACTCTTGATCGCATAATGACCGAAAAATGTGATCGGGGAATCGCTGTCGTATTCAATATATGGAACATCAACCAGCGGGTAATTCGGTATGGTTGGGTCGGGAGGAAAAACGGCATCGGCAGCTTTTGCGTTGCGGATATTAGTCCACCATTTGATTCGAACGGCGCGTCGGGCAAGGCCATCCCGGTCAACCTGTCTATTCGTCCCCGGCAGGATGCCTTCAGGGCCGTTGATCAGCACCGAAATGGTATCGTAGGCGCGAGTGCCTTTGATGCTGTAATGAACCAGTTTGTCGCCCTCCAATCGGCCAATGGCGTTGAGTTCCTCGATCGCCCTGTTGTCCCAGCAAGCATGAACAGCGCGGATTGGGCCGAGATCAAGAGCGAGTGGCAGTCCTGCAAACCATCCAATCCAATCATTGATCTCACGCTGGCTGAGTTGAGTCATGGTTGCTCGGTGTTGGGCTTTCCTCTTGGGTGAATGTTTTCGCAAGGGTCGCCCGTCGGGGCCAGTGGTGTGATACCGGATGGCGTTCACCTCATGATTGCCGAGAATGGCGTGGGCGTTGCCGCTTTCCACCATGTTGCGGACAGTGTGCAGAACCTCGCGAATGTGTGGGCCGCGATCGATGTAATCGCCGAGGAACACAGCCTTCCGCCCCTTGGGGTGGGCATAGCTGCCGGATCGCAACTCGTAGCCGAGTTGGTGGAGAAGTCGCCAAAGATCCAAGGCGCAGCCGTGGATGTCTCCGATAATGTCGTAAGAGTTAAGTATGGGATTTGTTTTCACGGCTCAAAAATACCCGCAGGTTTTTTTATTGAGTATGAGAATAAAATTATATCATATTACTTTTAAGTCATGTTTCAAAACCTCCTCTCCCAATCGGGAATTTCGTTGGAAAGACTCGCCAGCTTTTGCGATGTCGCGGAACTCGGGTCAATAGCCGCAGCCGCTAAAAACGAGCCTGCGCGTCAGTCGCTCATCAGCCGCCAGATTCGTGAACTCGAGGAATACTTCGGAGTCGAACTCGTGAGGCGAAAGGGCCGTGGCCTCGAACTCACCGAGACGGGAAAAGAGTTGGCAGCTGTGGGACGCGAAAATTTCAAAGGCATCAAAGATTTCGCCGCACACTGCAAGGAGCGCGACTGGACGGTGCAGATCGTGGCCTCAAACAGCTTTGCATTTTGGCACTTGGTGCCAGCCATCAATCGACTTCAAGGGCAGGCGAGGGGCGTGCGATTTGAAATTCATCACGCGCAAACCCGCGAGATGGTCAATGCCACGCGAGAGGGAGTTTATGACATCGCATTTGTGCGAGAGGATGCCATTCCTGCAGGAATGAAGCGTGCCTCCCTTGGCAGCGTGGGGCGAAGTCTTTTGATCCCGAAGGCGCTCGCCCCAACCCGTCCGAAGACACTGGCTGCGGCATTGGTTTCTATTCCGCTGGCATTGCCAATCGGCGGACGCGTGCGCGAAAATGCGGAGCAGTTGGCGGCAAAAACAGGCAAGCCGCTGAAAATCGTGCTTGGTTGCACCAGCTATATTCAAGCAGCGCGAGCGTTGGAAACCGAAAGCTGCGGCACGGTGCTGCCCGACCTGGCCAAGCCTTCTCTAAAATTGGAGAGATTTCATGTTTTTGCGCTTCCTGAAAAATACAACCTCTGCATGGCTTGGAGTAAGCGAAACACCGATACGCGTCCTCAACTGCTATCCCTCATCGGCACAATGCAGGGCATTTTGAAATTATCTGGAAAATGACATTTGCGGAATTTTCAACCCTTGTCGAAAAGTCGCCCGAAGGCGTTGTTCTGCTCGAAGGACGACGAACCATTCCTGCGCACGATGCAGCAGTGGCAGAGGGATTGGCACGGGCTCTTGCCTTGAAGTTTTCCAGACTGCGCTTTCGCTCGGGCAATGCCACGGGTTCGGATGAAGCCTTCACGGGCGGCGTGGCGATGGTCGATCCCTCGCGCTTGGAAATTGTGGCCCCATACGCTGCGCATCGAAAGAGTGGGCGACATGCAGGCGCGCTCTACACATCGCCGGAAATTCTCACGCCCGAACAAGCTCGTGACATAGAAGAGCAATCCATCCATGTGAGTCCACAGAACCGCCGGATCATTGGCATGCGCGGCAAGAAGGGGCCGCTTGGCGCCAAGGGGAATTACCTTGTTCGCGACACGATGAAGGTCGTGGGAGTCCCCGGTCATTTTGCCAAGCCGATTTGCGCCCTCTTTTTCGTGAATCTCGCCGATCCCATGGAAGGCGGCACCGGTCACACAATCCGCGTTTGCCAGCACGAAGGTGTGCCTGTGATTTTTCAGGATCAATGGAGCGCCTGGAAATTCTGACAGCGAAGGTTACCCCAATCCCTCACGGATGAGAAAATCCCTCGGAGTGGTAACAAAAACTCCGTAAACTTCCGTATTAAGAAGAAGCGCGAGATCCCGAGCGTCCAATGTCAGGAGAACATCAGGCTTTGCCACGAGCGCAGAGATCAGAACTGGTTTGTCTTTGGATGCAGTCAGGAGCAATGGTCTTTTTGTGGTGAGCGCATTCGGAAGCCACTCGATTTTTGCCTCCAGGATTTTCCAATTTGAGACGCCTTCTTGATTAAATTTTATGATATTTTTTCCCGTCTCTGCGCGGCAGTAGGCGGCTGAAAAGAGATTCCACCTACGCTCCCCAGCGATCTCGGTGATGAGGCGGGATAGTGATTTCGTTGATCCGCACGCCGAGAGAATGACGCTGCTATCGAGGAAGATTTTCAAGCTTTCCCTGCTTTCCCCCAAAAGGCTTCCGCACCCCGTTCATCCTCAGCAATCCATTCGTTGATCGTCTCAATAGGAATGTCTCGCACTGGCATGGCTTCGGCGGCTTGGAGAAACACACCGCCGCTACGCATTTCAACAAGCATCATGGGATTTTTAGCTAAATCCAGCCCCAATGCCCTCCGAATCTCGGGAGGCAAAGTGATCGTTCCGCGTTTTGAAATAGAAATAGCAGTCATGCTGTAATGCTGCAATGCGGTATTGCATTTGTCAAGCGGGCACGCGAGTCAAAAGTAAAATATCACGCAAAACTATAATTATTAATATATATAGATAAATATTTTAATTGTTATTTTAGTTGTAAAAAGTTTAAGCCGCGCGGAAAGTTTGCGAAATTCAGGAAGTTTTTGGAATTGGATGATCATGGCATGATGGCTTGTTCTTCACGCTGTTAGGCGGTGTGGCGCGTTTGCTGCGTCGGTAGGATTAATGGGGGCGCGGGTGTCGAAAAGGAGAGTCATCGTCTCGCATGACCCAAACTTCAGCCGCGAAGCGGCGTCTGAAAAGGGGCATCGCCGTCTCTGCTAGCTCGACAGGTGCCGATGTTGAGGCTGTTTGAGATGGGTATCTTGTTTTTCCTGACTGGCCCAAGCACCCCGAACTCATCCTGAACAACTGTCCAGCTCTATGCCTGCCATCAACCTGACATGCAGGCAGCAATCTTCTTGCTTCATGTTTTGGCCACTTTCGGTGACACCATAGGCTTCATGTCGCATCCCCGTGTGAAAATTATTTTTTTGCTACTGATTCTTTGCGCCAACACGCTCCAAGCGGATCAGGTGATCCGTGCAGCGCAGACGAAACTTG
>JAPLTI010000102.1 GCA_026398285.1 Verrucomicrobiota bacterium | reverse complement strand
CACCGGGGCCCTCAGAGCCTTTGCTGGTCTTGTTTTCCGGCCATTCGACCAGCGGACGCGACCATTCGACCGGTGAAATCAACCGTTCGTTGAATTTGCAAAAAAGTTCGTTTTCAGACCGCCTTGAGTCGGCGGAATTCGGAGCTGTGCCTTCGCGAGAGTTCGATCTTCACACCATTGGCCATGGTCAAAATCATGAAGCCCCCGTCGGCATCCTCGACATTGGCGATATGGTCCAAATTCACCGCATGGCTGCGACTGGCCAGAAAGAAAATCTCCTCGTTCAATCGTTCGCGGACACTTTTGAGAGTGCCATTCACAGTCACTCCGCGACCATCTCCGAGCAACAGGCGGGTGTAGGCATCCGAGGCCTCCAGCACTTGGATATCACCGACGCGGAGCAGCACATTCTTGCTGCCGTCTCGAAAAAGCACCTTCTCTTCGCTTGAGAAAGGCCGCTCCTCGGCAGGCTGCGAAACACGCTTGAGGCTTTCCTTCAAGCGGCGGGGATCAACCGGTTTCAGCAAATAATCCACAGCCCGCACCTCGAAAGCACGAAGCGCATGGTCAGGATGCGCCGTGATAAAAATCGCTGGGATGCCCTCCGCAGGCAGTGTGTCGAGCAGATCGAATCCCACCTTCCCCCCACGCAATTCGACATCCAGCAGCAACACATCCGGTCGCTCCTCATTCAATGCCTTCACGGCCTGTTCAATCGTCCCGACATCGCGCACATCCGTCACACCGATTTGGGCCAGCACTTGTCTCATGCCCCGCCGCGCAGGCGGTTCGTCGTCGAGTATCAGAACCTTCATTGAACCGACCAAGGCACTCTTTCCGAGGCTGTCTTGTCAAGTGCCATCCTTGGTTTTAAGGTCTCCTCGGTTATGCGCAACAATTTGAACCGGCTCGAAATTATCCACGCTCTCGTTGCGCTCGACGCGGAATGCGAAAAGCAGGGCATAGCGGGCGAAATCTGCGCCGAAAATTTAGAGTCGTTGAAGCAGTCGGAAGGAAGCGAACCATGATTGCCGAACGCATCGCCAGTTTAGCAGAAGTAGCTCAAGTCGCCTTGCAGGAAGGCTCCTTGAGCTTTGCTCTTCGCGATTTTCTGGATGGCTTCTATGCAGATGTTGACCTCCAGAAACTTTCCGAGGAGCCGCAGCATATTTCAGCGGCACTCGATGACGGCGGTTTTGCGGATGCTTATCTGGCCGCTGTTTGCGATCATCTCTGCCGTCGTTACGCTTTGCCAAAGCCCGACTGGATTTTTGCGCCAGACAGAATACTCCAGCGCCCCCATTTTGCGGCAAAAACTCATGGGTTGAGAATGGTTCTGCTTCAAGAGTCACCGCCCGCCTTTCGTGAGCGCAATATTTTTGTCAGCGCGAACGCGCTGTCACGCGCTTGAAATTTTCCGTAGTCCGCTCACTTCTGCGTCTTCTTGATCCGCAGCAAAGCCTGCACCATTCCCTCGGCGGGCTTGGAAAACTCCAGCCCGCTGCCTTCTGGGCAGGCGTCTGCGATCCGTGCGCGCACGCTCGCCAGGCCGACATTGTCTTTCCAGACGGAGGGGTCTGAATTTGGTGGCGCGGTGTTTCGGACGCACACAACAAGGTCGTCGCCCTCCATGCGCGCGTTCAGTTCCACCCTGCCAAAGCCATCATCCACTCCATGCTTCACCGCGTTTTCCACGAGCGGTTGCAGCAGCATCGGCGTCAACAAAAACCCACCGGTATCGGCATCCGCGCTGACGCTCCATTCCAGGCCCTCCTCGTAGCGCATTTTTTCCAAGCGAAGAGTCTCGCGAATGATGTCCAGTTCCTCGGAAAACGGAATCAACGCTTCCTTGGATAGGTCCAATGTTTTCCTCAGGAGCTGTGCAAGCGAGGTCACGCCTTCCTGCGCTGCATCCCTATCCGAGCAGATCAGGCCATGGATCGCGTTGAGGCAATTGAAGAGAAAATGCGGATTCACCTGTGCCTTGAGGCGCTCCAATTCCGCAGTCTTCTGCGCAGCCACAGCCTGCAGTGCCTTCTCACGCCGCTGGGACTCTGAGCCTGCCGCGATGAGGAGACCCGTGGTGGCGACAATCGCGATGAATGCCTCGATCTGCCAGATCGTGCCAACCATGGAGCTCGAAACAAACGGTCCACAACCGCGACTGGTGAAGGCCGCTGCTGTGAAGACGATGAGAAGCACTGAGAGCGCGGATACGGGCAGCCCCCGACTCAGCGCGAGCCAGACCAAAAAAGGAAATGGCAAATACGCCAGCGCCTGCATGGAAGCCGTTGCGGAGGGCTTTCCTTGAAAAGCCAACCACGCCGCCAGAAAGACGCAGCCAAGCTGGACGAGGCTCGCCGCCACATCATGAAACCGCGTCGCCTTTGGCCAAAATCGCCCGCTCGCCATCAG
The DNA here is from genome assembly GCA_026398285.1 of Verrucomicrobiota bacterium. GTDB lineage: Bacteria > Verrucomicrobiota > Verrucomicrobiia > Chthoniobacterales > Terrimicrobiaceae > UBA967. The sequence continues at coordinate 597 of JAPLTI010000102.1, read as the reverse complement.
TAGAACCACCGGTGCCACGACGACCGTTCCAGCTGTATTCGTTGCCCAGTAGATACTCGCCACAGACCACAGGCCCACCGGCGGCATCATGCCGGAAATTACAAGGCACCCCGCGCTCCAAAGCCCCGCCACGCCCATGGGAACGGCCGCGCCGAGCCCCGCAAGCAGGAGCACATCCCGCGTCGATGAGAGCCGGATATCAAACCGCGACCTCACCAGCAACGCCGCGCCTGCTCCTACGGCCGCTGTCATTCCTGCAGGAGCCAGAATCGTAAAGATCCACGGATTCCCCGCTCCAAGGCTGCTGAAAAAAAGCGGCAGAAAAATTCCTGGCAACACCTGCGGACCAAGCAGCAGAGCGAACGCCAGCGCCACACCGCCCGCTGGCCAAATCGGAGAAAACACCGCGTCGGCGTTTCCAAAAAGCTTCGCCGATCCCATGGCCGTCAAATAAACCGCCGCCGCGACAGTCGCGTTGGCCAAAATGACTTTGCCTGCTTGCCTCAGTGGGTAAATGGCCGACACGCGGATTGGTTAACCTCCCGGCCTCACTTTTGCAAATCCTCTTCTTTCCGCAATCCGCTCCCTTCGTCATGT
>JAPLTI010000265.1 GCA_026398285.1 Verrucomicrobiota bacterium | reverse complement strand
TTCACCTGGGCGAATGCCAACCTGCCGGCGTCCACGCGCGCCAATATCGATGTGGTGACATTTTCCCAATATCAGGAACAGGCACCGATGGGCGTCGCGTTCGACCAAGTCATGAAGACACTGCGTGCGGAATTTCCAACGCAGAAGATCGGCCTTGGCGAATTGGGGTATTGGATAGCGGGCCAGCAATTCTGGTGGGCTTACAATCAGACAGACACGCTCGCGGCCAAGCGCGCTGTGGCCGAGCAATACTACAATGCCGCTTTCGATTATCCCGGCAGTATCGGCGGGGTCTTCTGGTGGACATACATCCAGGATTTCAAAAGCGACACCGCCATGCAGCAGATCGTGAAGACGCTTCGCGACAAGCTACAGAGCGGCGCGCCAACTCCAACTCCAACTCCAACGGCGACGCCATCTCCTACGGCAACCGCAACGCCTACAGCAACTCCAACTGCGACGCCGAGCCCGACAGCTACGGCTACGCCGACTCCAAGCCCGACGCCAACAGCCACTCCTACGCCCACACCAAGTCCAACAGCGACACCCCCGCCTGCGCCCGGCGGCATTGTTTTCAATGGCTCCTGGTCGGCTATGGCGAAAATTCCCGCGACGGCGACTTATCAGGATTTATATCAGACTGTCACCGTGACTCCGAACGCGAACCACACAGCCAGCGTCTGGGTGAAGGGCAGCGGATCCCTCGAGTTGCAGGTCTGGGGCAATGCCACTTGGACAAAGCGTCTCGCCTCGGTGCGGATCAACGCGACTTCGACCTGGACGAAATTCACCACGCCTGTGTTTAACTCCGGCAATCGCCAGCGTGTGTATCTCAGCTTTGATACAGCCTTCGCCAATGCGGCCGGAACGATGTATCTCGACGAGGTCTTTCTGGGAACATCGGGCGGAGTGAACCGCGTCACCAATCCCGGCTTCGAGAGTGGCAATACGGGCTGGAGTAATGACGCGCCCGCCATATTCAGCATACAGACAGGGAAATAACGCACGCCAAGTTTCTGCCGCACCGCCAAATCCGGCGGTGCGGCTTGAAACTTTCACGAGTCAGGATAGCTTCTGCGGGTCATGCCGTTTTTGTTGAGCACACCTGACATTTCGTTTCTGAAAGGCGCCGCAACCGGAGGGCGTGTATTTTGACTGCGCTTGAGCGGAAGCGACTGGTCGAAGAGCGCAAAAAAAACTCCTCGTTTTGGCGAGTTGTCCACTGGTTAGGATCGTTGCAACTCGCCCTCATTCTCTTGGCAACAATCGCGATCGCCTGCGCGGCGGCGACGATTGCCGAGTCGGAGTTCAGCACCAAAATCGCGCAAGTTTACATCTACAAGGCGCCATGGTTCCTCGTCTGGTTGGCCGTGCTCTGCATCAATCTCTTCGCAGTGACCCTGACCCGCTGGCCATGGGAAAAAAAGCATGCCGGCTTTATTATCACCCACTACGGCATCATTACGCTCCTCTTCGGCGCGATGGTGGGAATCCAAACGGGGTTTGAGGGAAATGTCACCCTGCACAAGGACAAGGGGCCTGTGCGCAAAGTGACGGTGAACCGCAGCATCATTCAAGTGGAGAGCCCGAACGACTCGGCGCTCTATGTCATGCCCTTCGACGCCGCCACGACCCGCCCGAGCGAGAAGCGTCCGCGTGTTTTCGAAGTTCCTCAAAC
>JAPLTI010000208.1 GCA_026398285.1 Verrucomicrobiota bacterium | reverse complement strand
GGCCAGGGGTTCGAATCCCCTTACCTCCACTTCATTTTCTATATGCCCGCACTTCCAGTTCCTGACCATCTTCGCACTTGGGTTGAAATAGACCTCGGCGCATTGAGGCGGAATCTCGCTTTCGTAAGGCGTCGGATTGGCCCGGGGCCTGGGATTTTAGCGGTGGTGAAAGCCAATGGTTACGGGCATGGAGTCGCTGATATCGTCAGGGCTCTTGCTGATGACACCGAGGTCTTCGGTGTGGCAAAAATCAAGGAGGCGGTAGAGGTTTCCTCTGCTGCCACCGGACGCTCGGACATGCTGCTCAGCCCCTGCTTGCCTGCCGAGTATGAGACTGCGGTGCGGAGCGGGTATATCGTCACGGTGTCCAGCGCCGACGAGGCATTTGCCTACTCGCGCCATGGCGATGTGAGTGTGAATTTCAAGATCGACACGGGAATGGGTCGCGCGGGTTGTGCGGCTGGATCCGCCGTGGAGGAGGTGCACCGCGTGCTTGGGATGAAGGGGGTTTTTTTACACAGCATTTCGACGCATCTGCCCTCGGCAGATGAGGACGAGGTTTTCACGCGGGAGCAGTTGCGGGGATTTGATGTCCTCACGGCGGAGCTGCGGGGCTTGGCGGGCGGAGCCAAATTCCATGTGCTCAACAGCGCTGGTGTCCTCACACGGCCGGAGCACCGGCTCGACTTGGTGAGGCCGGGTCTCATTCTCTACGGCATTTCTCCTTTGCCGGAATACTCCAGCCAGATCGAGCCTGTGCTTTCCTGGAAGTCGCGCGTGGTTCTGTTGCGCGATTTGCCGGTGGGTGCGAGCGTCAGCTACGGGCGTTCTTTTATTGCTGAAAAACCGATTCGCACGGCATTGGTGGCCGTGGGATATGCTGATGGCTTTCCGAGGCAGGTTTCGGGCCGAGGCGCGTGTGTGCTGGTGCATGGAATCCGCTGCGCCGTGTTAGGGCGGGTGACTATGGACCAGATTGTGGTGGATGTTTCCCAAGTTCGAGGAGTGGAGCTGGGTGATGAGGTCACGCTGATCGGCTGTGATGGTGTCGAGAAAATCGATGTCTCGGAACTAGCCAGTCAGGCTGGGACGATCTCTTGGGAAATTCTCACCGGCATTGGGCGCCGCGTAGAGCACTTTCACATTTGACGCAGCGGTTGGCGTCGCCCGCAAGAAATCAGCTGAAAAAGCGGATTGTCAGCGGGAAGTTATAATTCACGCCATTGCTGGCCTTGATCGCGCCATTTATTAAAAACGCAAGCCAAGCGATGAAGGTGCCCACAGGCAGTGCCAGCGGCACAACAAGGCAGGACCCGACGACTGCCACAACGCCTGAAATAAAAAACCAAATACTCCAAGAGATCTGAAAATTCAGCACGCTCTTGCCTGCCGCATCTAGGCCTGGGACTTCACTTTTTTTCAGAAGCCAGATGATAAGCGGCCCAAGAATGTGGCCGAACCCCACGATGACAAGTCCTGCGAGTGCGCTGAGATGAAGGATGATGATCCATTGGCGCGCGGAGGCGTCATTGGTCTCCGGTGGCAGTGGCGGCGGGCATGGCGGTTGAGAGTCTTCCATGTGGAAAACCTCGCGGCAAATGGCGTTGAAATCAAGCGCACCCATGCGCTACGGAATTTCAAAAATCCGTTGGAATCATCCGCCTGCTTCCGCTATGGATATGCCGTCATGAAAAAGCTCCCCGTTATTGTTCTCACGCCTCTGATGTCCCTTTTCCTCTGGCCGAGTGCACTCCACGCTCAGTCGCAGGCCGCCGCCCAAGAAAACGAAGCCGCCTACGGCTTGCTTTCCAGCGCCGATTACAAAGGTGCCGCAGCCGCCTACCAATCCATCATCACTGGTTATCCCACCGATATTCTCGTCCAATCGGCGACGATCCAACTCGGTGTCTGCCAATTCTACCTTGGTGAGTTCGACAAGGCACTCGCCAGCTTGGAAAAATCCAAGACTGGTCCTGCGCTCACGCCTGATCAGTTTCAGATGATCGATAACCTGCGCGCTCAAATTCTCGCCTCCAAAGCCATGGCGCTTCCCCCCACGGATGCCAGCCGCAAGGGCATCTTCGAGCAGGCCATCAAGAGCTACAACGACTTTGCTGCAAAGTATCCCCAGTCTCCCGACCTCGAGGCGGTCGTCTACGGTCGTGCGCTCTGCGAATACCAGATCTCCGACTTCGACAAAGCCGCTGCCAGTCTGCGCGAGAACATGCAGAAGTTTGCCACGAGCCCGACCATCGAAGGCAGCCGGAATCTCCTTGCCATCACACTCGCCACACAAGGTGGCGACCAACTCACCAAGGACGGTGGTGACAAAGACAAAGGCCTCGATCTCCTCAAGCAAGCCGAAGAACTCCTGCGTGGAATCATCACGAGCAAAAAAGATCTCGCGCTCGTGAATGACGCAAATTTCCAACTCGGCGAAATCCTCTTCATGCGCGCCGCATTCAGTCCCGAAGCCGACCGCAAGGGGCTCTACGAACAAGCCGCCGCCGCCTACATGGCTGTGCTGCCGAAAGAGGACATTGTCGCCATGCAACAGGAGAAGGTGAAATCCTATGGACCTCAAAAAATCGCCGCACTCCGCGCAAAGAACCTTCCTCTGAAAAACAAGTTGGATAAGGAAAACGAACGCGAACTCAAAAAGCTCGCGGAAATCAGCGCCAAGCCCGATCAGACCGCCCAGGCCCTCCTCAAGCTCGGAGAAATCTTTTTCAATGCTGGAAAATATAACGAGTCCCGCGTTGTCATCACCCACATCGGACCATTCCTGACGACCGATGACGACAAGATGCGCGCTCTCTACTACAAGACGATGGGCTATGTCGTGCAGAACGCCATGGACTCCGCACTGAAAGGCTACGAGCAGTTCCAGGCCACCTACAAAGGCAAGCCGATTGCGGAAAATCTTCCCTTCATGATTGGCAACATGATCCTCGCCCAAGGCGACAGTGCCGGGTCGATCCGCTACTTCGACGAGTCGATCCAGTCCTACCCCCAAGGCCGGCTCTCGGGACTCTCCGTTGCCCAGAAGGCCCAGGCCCAGCTTGGCCTCAAGCAATATGACGAGGCGCTGAAAACCTTCCAGGACAGCCTGCAAAAAAATCCAACGCCTGATGTCGGAGTTGTTGCCCAGTTCGGCATTGGCAACATCTATCGCGACACCTCGAAGTGGGATGACGCCATTAAGGCCTTCAAGCTCACTGTTGAGAAATATCCCGGCACTCCGCAGGCTTTAGAGTCAGCCTACTGGATCGCTGCCTGCACGCAGCAGAAGGGCGACAACGCCGGAGCCATTCCGCTTCTCGAGGCATTCCTCAAGGCGAATCCCGAGACCCCGCTCACTCCGCTTGCCACCTTTGTGCTGGGAAATGCTCAGATCGCCACGGGGCAAAACGACGCCGGTGTGGCCACGCTCACCAAGGTCGCCGAGCAATTCCCCGACTCGCCGCCAGCACCCTTCACCTACTTCTCCCGCTCCCAAGTCTTCGCGGCGGCCCAGAATGTCGCCGAGGTCAATAAGCTCATGCGCGAGTTCATCGAGAAGTATCCGCAGGACGACAAAATTTACTTCGCCTACAATAGCATTGGCCAGAATGCCGCATCCGCCGGCAATGTTGACCTCGCCATCACCACGTGGCGGGAGTTTGTTGAGCGTTATCCCGACCACGCTAAAGCCCCCTCGGCACTGGTGACCGTTTCGGAACTCCAGCGTGCCACCGCCGAGCGTCTCGCCACGAACTACACTTCTCTCAACGAAACCGACCGTGTGAAGTGGAAGGAAGCCGTTGATGGCGCCTCCACGACTATCGAGACCCTGCTTGCGAAATACCCGCAGAGCGCCGATGTCTCGCCCGCGCTTCAGTCCCTCCTTTCCAGCCAGCGCATGCTCATTCGCTCTGGCTTGAAGGACGATGCTGCTGTCGAAGCCGCATTCCAGGCGCAGGCCGATCAAGCTGCCGATCCCGCCGCACGCAGCAAGATTCTCTTCGCTCTCGCAGGCTTCATTGCTGAAAAAGACAAGCCCCGCGCCCTTGCCAAGATGACTGAGGCCTACAACGCGCAGGTCGTCTATGGCCCGAAAGACCTCGATGTCTACGGTCTTGCCCTCGTCGATTCTGACAAGGTGGACGAGGCTCAGGCTGTGTTTGAAAAGCTCGCCACCGACTATCCCGCTCCCGCCGGTGTCGCGCCAAATGCCGCCCCGCCCCTCGTTCAGGAAGCTCAGGCCACATCCATCTTCGGCAAAGGCCGCGTCGCCCAGAAGCGCGGGCAGACAGCCGAGGCCGGCCAGTTCTTCCAACAACTCAAAAGCACCTACCCATGGTCTCCAAAAGTTCTCGAAGCCGACTACGGCATCGCCCAGTCGCTCCGCTCGCAGAAGAAGCCCGACGAAGCCATGTCGCTTCTCGGCGGCATCATTCGTGCACAAAATGCCACGGCCGAACTCCGCGCGAACTCCTTCCTCCTCTACGGCCACATCATGAAGGATAAAATGAACGCCGAAGCCGATCCCAAGAAGAAGGCTGAGCACTGCGGCGCCGCCATCGACTTCTTTATGAAGATTCCACAATTCTACTCGGGCGTTCCTCTCGCGGCCTCCGAAGGTCTCTGGGAAGGTGGTCAACTCCTCGAGGTGCAGGCCGCCACACTCACCGAGGAAACCAAGCCCAAGAAATCTGAGCAACTCACCCGCGCCAAGGCCTCCTACAGCCAAATCGTGAAGGATTTCCCGAGCGACAAATTCGCCGATCAAGCCAAGCAGCGCCTCCAAGCGCTCGGAGGCAATTGATCCTCTCACATGCCCCGCGCCGCAGCAGGTTCCAGCAGCACCTCGAAGCAAGCCGCCCACGCATCTGAAATGGCCCGGGAGCTTTTGAAAAGGCTCCCCGCCATCTACCCTGATGCCCACTGCGAGCTCGACTACTCGAACCCGCTCGAACTCCTCGTCGCCACCATCCTCTCCGCGCAGTGCACCGACAAGCGCGTCAACCTTGTTACGAAAGACCTCTTCCAGCGTTGCCGCACCGCAGCCGATTACGCTGCCATCTCTCAAGAGGAACTCGAAGCCCTCGTCCGCTCCACCGGCTTCTACCGCAATAAGGCAAAAAACATCCGCGCCATGGGTGCCGCCCTCCTCGCCAAGCATAGCGGCGAGGTGCCATCCACACTCGAAGCCCTCGCCGCACTCCCTGGCGCGGGACGCAAGACCGCAAATGTTGTCCTCGGAAACGCCTTCAATAAAAACGAAGGCGTCGTCGTCGATACGCATGTCGGCCGTCTCTCCCAGCGCCTCGGCCTCACGAAATTCACCGACCCCGTCCGCATCGAGCAGGATCTCATCAAACTCTTTCCCCGCGACTCCTGGACCCTTTTCAGCCACTGGCTCATTTTCCACGGACGCCGCCGCTGCGCCGCCCGCAAGCCGGATTGCCCGAATTGCGAACTCCGCGACATCTGCCCCTCATCGCAGGAAAAGGCTGCCAGCTGAGCTCCTTCCATCCACGCCATGCAGCAATACCACCGCCTCCTTCGCCTTGTCCTCGACGAGGGCCGATTCAAATCCGACCGCACCGGAACCGGCACCTATTCGATTTTCGGTGCCCAAGAGCGTTTCGATCTACGCCAGGGTTTCCCTCTCCTCACCACGAAAAAACTCCACCTCCGCTCCATCATCCACGAGTTGCTCTGGTTCCTGAAAGGCGAGACAAACATCGGCTACCTGCGGGAAAATAATGTCACCATCTGGGACGAGTGGGCCAATGAGAAAGGCAACCTCGGCCGCGTCTATGGGGCCCAGTGGCGCGACTGGCGCGGAGCGGATGGCACCTCCGTCGATCAAATCGCGCGCGTCGTTGAAGACATCAAAAAAAATCCCGATAGCCGTCGACTCGTCGTCTCGGCGTGGAACCCCGCCGAACTCCATCTCATGGCCCTCGCACCATGCCATGCGCTTTTTCAATTCTATGTTCAGGACGGTGAACTCAGTTGCCAACTCTATCAACGCAGCGCTGATCTCTTCCTCGGAGTGCCCTTCAATATCGCCTCCTACGCCCTCCTCACGCTCATGGTCGCTCAGGTCTGTGGTCTTCAGCCCGGCACATTTGTTCACACCTTCGGCGACCTCCACCTTTACGCCAACCACCTCGAGCAGGCCCGCCTGCAGCTCACCCGTGAGTGCCGTCCCTTGCCATGCATGGTTCTCAATCCCTCCCGCACACGCCTCGAGGATTTTGTCTTCGAGGATTTCACTCTCGAAGGCTACGACCCGCACCCCGCCATTAAAGCACCCATCTCCGTCTAATCCATGATCGCCATCGCCGCCATGTCCCGCAACCGTGTCATCGGAGTCGATGGACGAATTCCCTGGCACATTTCCGAGGACTTGAAATTTTTCAAACGCACAACTCTCGGCCACATCATCGTCATGGGACGAAAAACCTACGACTCCATCGGCAAGCCGCTCCCAGGTCGCGAAAATTGGGTCGTCTCCCGCGAAGCCGACATCGCTGGAGTCACAGTCCTCCGTTCCTTCGACGCCATCACAGAACCCACCGACGGCCGCCAACTCTACATCATAGGCGGAGCCCAACTCTACGCCGCCCTCCTGCCGCGCTGCACCGAACTCCTCCTCACCCGTATCAACCGCGAAGTCGAAGGCGACACCTTCTTCCCCGAGTTCGAAAACTCCTTCGACGCCGGCGAAATCCTCGAATCCGGCGAAAGCTACGAAATCCGCCGCCACCGCAGAAAATAAGGGAGGGCCCTCCTCCGGCATGGACACGGAGGAATGGCAAAATCATTTTTCGGCGACCGCGCTGCGAGTTGGTCGTGGGTTTTTTGAGCGGGGTGGTGTCTGGGAGTTGTTCCGCGTTTTCCGTGATTGATATTTGGGGCATGCGAGACGATGCCCCTCCAAGCGCTCTGCGCGCGGCGACGGGCGGGAGGGCCATCCTCCGGCATGGCCCAAGATTCAGCCGCGAAGCGGCGTTATCGAGAGGGCAGGAATGGTAAAATGATGGACAGCAAAATCATTATTTTGGGGATTGCGCGGCGAGCTGGTCATGGGGTTTTGTGCGGGGTGGTGTCTGGGAGTTGTTCCGCGTTTTTCGTGATCGATATTTGGGGCATGCGAGACGATGCCCCTCCCAGGTTGGGAATCGCGCTGCCGCGCGGATTTAAAAAAGCGCCAACTGGGCGGCGTTGGGGTCGGGGACGAGGCGTTTGCGGGGGGATTTGGCCATGGTGGGTTGGCCGGCGGCGTTGAGTTCGGATTTTTCGAGGTTTTCGAGGATTTCCTTGGCGCGGGTGATGATTGTGTCGGGGAGGCCGGCGAGGCGGGCGACTTGGATGCCGTAGCTTTGGTCGGCGCGGCCGGGGAGGATTTTTCTTAGGAAGATGATTTGGTCGTTCCACTCGCGGACGGCGACATTGAGGTTTTGGACGCCGCTGCGGGTGCGCTCGAGGTCTGTGAGCTCGTGGTAATGGGTGGCAAAGAGGGCCCTG
>JAPLTI010000130.1 GCA_026398285.1 Verrucomicrobiota bacterium | reverse complement strand
CACGCCTCGGGAAGCTCGGCGAAGAGGGCGCGCATCTCCTCGGGGGATTTGAAATACAGCTCAGGGCTGTAGCGCATGCGCCTTTCATCGACCATATTCGACGCCGTGCCGATGCAGATGAGCACATCGTGGGCTTCGTGGTGCGACTTCTCCAGAAAGTGGACATCGTTCGCGGCAACCAGTCCGAGATCGAGGTTGCGCGCGATTTTCACTAGGTCGGGATTGATCCGCCGCTGCGCATCGAGGCCGAAATTGTGGATCTCGATGAAATAATTTTCCGCACCGAAAATATCCCGGTAGGCGGCCGCTGTTGCCTGTGCCTCGTTAAAGCGTCCGGACTGCAACAGCGTCGCGACCTCGCCCTTCAGGCATCCGCTCAGGGCGATGATACCCTTTGAATGCGCAGCCAGGCGCTCCCTGTCCACGCGTGGCTTGTAGTAAAAACCCTCGAGATACCCTGCGGTCGAAAGTTTTACGAGATTGCGATAGCCTTCGTCGTTTGTCGCCAGCAGCGTGAGATGAAACGCGGCATCCTTCGCGGATGATCCGTTCTTATCCGTCATCGAGCCAGGAGCGACATACATCTCGCAACCGATGATCGGCTTGATCCCTTTCTTCTCGGCTTGCTGATAAAACGGCACTGCCGCATGCAGGTTGCCGTGATCCGTTACGGCCACGGCCGGCATCCCGAATCCCGCTGCTTTTTTCACCAGCTCATCCAATCGCACAGCTCCGTCCAGAAGGGAAAACTCGGAGTGGCAATGCAGGTGAACGAATGACATCTCGGGATAATACTGCAACGCGCGCCCCTTTGTCGAATGGTCGGCTTGGGCATTTCTGTTTCCTTCCAAAAAAATAAACGCGACCCCCCTTTCGGAGAGCCGCGTTGGCAATCTATGCCATTTCGAGCGCGTTACTTATTGCACTGTTTGCACTCGGAGCACTTGCCTTTGCAGCAGGTGGCGCAGTCCTTGTCCTTGCAGCATTTCGGGCACGAAGTCCCGGCGGCTTGAACAGAACCAACCACTGCGGCACAGGCCAGAGCGATGGCGATAATCAATGATTTCATAATTTTCCTTTCTTAACGGAATTTTTGAGAAGTGACGGCCTGATCGAAAATCAGGCCCGGCGCAAAGTCAGGCTGCCACGCGTGGCGGCGGTGTCGCTGGCTCGGGGCAGAAGCCCGGAGCGGATTCATCGCGGTTCGACCAGTGACGCGCTGCAAGCGGCGGCGAGAGTTTGAAAGCCTGGATCGGAACGACAGCAAGCAAGTGGGGCGCAACAGGGCAGACATGGCACGCGCAGGAGGATGCGGATGCTGCGCTCGCGACCCGTGGGGCATGAAGCCCGGAGCAGCAGCAGGAATCCATCTCCGCCACGGGGGTCGAAAGCATCTCGGTCGGCAATGCAATGCCCAGCACCGAAATGGTGACAAGAAACATGCACACCAACCCTGTGCGTAAATGCCGATTCACAAATTCAAACTACGGCGGCGATTTTCAAACGCAAGGGCCTGTGCGGGGAATTCTCGCGAACCGCTCTAAAATGGAGCTTTGCACTTTCAAACAATCACATTGCAGCCTTTGATCTTGAAAGCTGCTGAGGCTTTCAGCAAATGCCGGTCGTTGCTGAAAATTTCCGCAAACCCGTGCATGGATGCGCAGGCAAGGTGCAGGGCATCGGCGGCACGCAAGTAGGTTGTTGGTTTGATGGAGCGAAAACGGGCAGTTGTCTGTGCCAGTAAATCAGAGGAAACGGGAAGCCAGTTCCAAATGTGGTTGGATTCATCGAGATCGATTTGAGCGAAAATGATGCGACTTTGGGCGGGGGTAATTTTGCCTTCCCGAAGGTTTCGATGAATCGTTGCCGCCAACTCCAGACGACCAAAAGCACAGCATGCAACGCGCCCAGCATCCCTCACAAGCGCACGCACCTCATCGCTCCCCTGTTCATTGAGGTAGCATTTGGCAATATAGGCGGTATCGCAGTAGATCATGCTCTGTCGCGGTCTTCGGAAAGAAAGACGGTCGAATCATGGGGAAGTTTGGGAAGGTTCGAAAAACCTTTTACCAAAGGCCGCTCCCGGAATGGCATTTCTTGATCCTCTGGAGTGAAGGGCACCAGTTTTGCAACCGGTCGGCGCCGATCCATAACCACGATGCTCTCCGAATCAGCCACCTTCCGCACCCATTCACCGGTTTTCATGTGCAAATCCCGAATCGTAATTTGAACCATGTGCACAATGTCACACTTTGCATGGTAGGTGGCAATGCTGGTTTGCTGGAAACTAGAAATCGCCATCGTCCCGCATGGGCGAAATTGTGTTACGGAAGATGCGGAACTACTCTTCAGACACCATCGCGCCCAAAGGCGTGCGAACAGCACCTATCTCAGACGCCGCTGCGCGGCTGAAAAATGGGCCATGCGGGACGAGGGCCCTCCCATTGGACGATACGCGCTGTCGCGCGGTTTCATGGGGGACTGAACTGCAGTTTTGGGGTGAGGGTTTCGGCGAGTTTTGGGGTGATGCCTTTGATGGCGAGGAGGTCATCGATGGAGCGGATGGGGGTTTTGGTTCGGGCCTCTATGATGCGTTCGGCGAGTTTTTTGCCGATACCGGGGAGTGATTGGAGTTCTTCGGCTGTGGCGGTGTTCGGGTCGATGGCGGCGGTGGTCGATTGGGAGTCTTTTAGGACTGTTTGGAGTTCGGCGGATTCGCGGCGTTCCTCGGCGCGGTCGTTTACGATGTGGTTCCAGTCGGTGACGGCCCAGATGCCTTTTTGTTCGGCGGCGGCGGTGAGTTCGTGATCGGCGAGGGCTTCTCGGTATTCGTTACCTGATGTGCCATCTGGAAGTTGGCGGGTGACCCCGAAGGCGCGTGCCAGCCCCTCATCTACGAGGACGGTTGCGAGGTCTTTGCCTTCGGCTGTGGTCACAAAGGCGTAGGCGCGCTCCTTTTCTCCGTTGCCTCTGGCGCCGGCGAACGCGGTGTGGACTGTGAAGGGTTTGGTGAGGAGTTCGCGGGTGCGGAGGGCGGCTTGCTTTCCGAAATCGCGGGCGGTTTTCATGGAAGAGGCGGCATCGGTATCCGCGATGCCGAAATAGCGCCGCTGTGCGCGGAGGCGGCGGGCGAGCGTCTCGTCGTTCACATGCCACTCGATGCAGTCCGCTCCGTAGAGGCGGGTAGTGATCTGTCGTCCATCGGGAAGCCTGACGGGGAAGCTGTCGCCATCAGCCCATTCGGCTTCCACAAGGGTGCAGCCTGGAAATGTCTGGAGGGCTTCGTCGGCGCGCAGGGTGACTGCGGTGAAGAGGAGCAGTGAGAGGGCCAGGGCTTTTTTCATCATTGATCAAAGGCGCTCCAAGGCGGGGAGCGAGTAGTGTTTTTTCAGCTCGTCGGTGTTGGATTGAATCGAAGCGGCGTCAAGAAAGAGGAGTTTCGGGTCTTCTTCGAACTCGATTTTATGAAATCCATCGACCGGTTTTTTTGCCGCTTCGGACAAGTCGGCAAGGCTTTTGATCTGCTGGCCATTAACTTTGGTGACGACGATGTTTTCCAGGTCCTCATAGCCGATGGTATCGGGTGTGGGCAGGACTTGGGAGAGGATGATGATACGGCCCCGGTCGGCGGGGAGTTCGTTTTGGAAGGCATCATAGTAAACCCGGGAGGACGTCGCCGGGGTGTTTGATTGTGTTCGTGAGATGGCTGAAGAGGATGCGGCCGTAGTCCGGGTCCTCGTAGTTGCCATCTTGGTCGAGAGGAAGACCATCCACCGCCAGGATCACATCGCCTTTTTTGATCCCTGCAGTATCGGCTGATCCACGTGGGGTGATATCGGCGACATAGATGCCGCCTGGTTCTTTGAGGCCGATGTATCGGCGGAGTTGCGGATCACGGAGCGGGGCGAATGCCACGCCGAGGCGGGCGAAGCCTTGGTAGGCGGGGGAGTCGAGTTCGGCCAGAAAATGGCGGATCACGGCGGTTGGAACGATGTCTGCAGATTGGTTTCGGGCGTCGTAGCGCATGACCATGCCGATGAGTCGGCCATCCCGGACTGCGGGCAGGGTGAAGCTGCCGTCCCTTTGCTGGAGCGGCGCTCCGAGTTTGAAGAGGAGGAGGGCTCCCGACTCGGAGGGATAGCCTGCGACGCTGATGGAGGTGATGCGGCCGAGGGTTTGGGCGATATCTCCATTTGGCTCGAGTTGGAGGATGGTGGCCTCGTCGCCGACCTTCAAGGGTCCGTTCAACGCGAGGGGTTGCATGCCCGCGAGGAAGGCGGGATCTGCGGGTCGGAGGACGGCGAGGTTGCAGTCGTAATCGACGCGTTCCACGGTGGCAGTGGATTTCTCGGCTGTGGCGGGTTTTTCAAGCTCGATGAATGTCGAGTTCGCCACGAGTTCAGCCGTGACCAGAATGCGGTCGCCATCAATCAGTGCGCCGATTCCACGCCTGCTGAAGGGTGGCTTTTTAATCCATGGCTGGAAAAACTCGTAAACCTGATTCGTCGAGTTTACGCGTAGCAGGGATTTCGAGGCTGATGCCGACGTGGAGGTATCGTCCTCGGCTGGCGCGGACTGAATGGCCAGTAAAAGGATGAGGGCAAGCCAAACGGCTCGCAGGAGGTGGATGGATTTCATTTTTTGAGGTTTTTCTCCGCCGTGACATCGTAGCGCTCGCGAATGCGCGGGCGGGCCTCTTCGATGGCTTTGCGCTCCAGAACAAGTGGGCGTCCCCCGCCTGCGAATTTGATGACATAGCAGTCGGTCTGCTCGTCGAAGGCTTTAGCGATGTCGTCGATGCGTTTGATGCGGTGGCCGTTGACTTCATCCACGACGGAGAAGCGGAATTCCTCGGCGTAGGCGTTCACCGGGTCGGGCAGGATGGTGCTGAGAACAACGATCTCCGGGCGGTCTGTGTGTAATTGATCGGCAATGAAGTAGTCGAAAATGTAGTTCAATCGCTGGTCGGACGGGTCATGCACATCCATGAAATTCTGATCCACCGGCTGGAACACCAAGCCGCCTGCGACGACGAAGCGGGGCTTCTCGTCGTAGAGGTTGCTTTGGAGTTTGAAAGGCCAGGGTTCCTTGAGTTGCACGGTGACAGTTATTGGCTTCCCCTTGCGGAGGATTTCGAGTTCGACCTTGTCGCCTTTGAATTTCCTCTCCACCACTTCATCCAATGGCACTGCTTCGTTCTCGAGCGGAATGGTGCCGTCGCTCGACACGGTGTGTCCGTCGATTTTCAAAATCACATCACCAGGCTTCAGGCTGCCATCGGCTGCGCCTCCGCTGTAAACGCTGCACACTTGGACGCCGGTGGTCTCATCCTCTAGGCCCAGCCCACGGCGGGAGGCGGGATTGAAGAGGTTGCGGTAGGTCAGAGCCAGATCGACATAGTGGTCGTAGTGACCATCCTGCACATCCTTCAAAAACCGTTGGATCACCGGTGTGGGAATCATGTAGCCCACATTCTGTGCGACATCTCCGCTGTAGCCTTGGAATGCGACGCCGACGACCTTGCCGTTTTGCATTACCGGTCCACCGCTGTTGCCGGGATTGATGGCTGCATCGATCTGTATGGCGAGGTGGGAATCCATGCCGGAGTGCGAGTAGGGCTGGAAGTCGATGCGCGACACGATGCCGCGCGTCACGGAAAGGCGCGTGCCGCCGACCGGGTATCCATAGGCTGAGACGACGGATTCGATTTCCGGTATGCCGCCGAATTCCAGAGGAGCGGTGCCTTTGAAGAATGATGGGTTTTCAACGCTCAGCAGGGCGAGGTCGCAGTCGTGGGCGATGTGGAGGACTTTCGCGAGATAAGGGTTCGGATCCCCTTCCTTAGAGACGGTGAGGAAGCGCGCGTTGCTCACGACATGGGCGTTCGTCATGATGCGTTTGCCATCAACAACAAATCCTGCGCCTACTCCCGAAGAGACATCCCCGGGGCTCCAGGGAGTTTTGTAGTTTGGCTCTTGCGAAGTTGCCTCGATCCGGACGAGGCTTTTTGAAATTTCCACGGCATTCAGCGCGGCGACTGAGCAGAGGAAGGCAAGTGCAATCAGAGAAAAACGGGACATCGCGGCGACTGTAGCAAACGCAAGAGCCCGCGCAATGAACAGTCTGTCACATTTCCGCGAGGAGCCGGAGTCTCAGGCGTTGGTCTACAAGTCCTGCAAGCGCCGCTACAGACGGGTGATCTTATCCAACGCGAAGTTGAGTTCTGTCTGTTTGTGCAGGAGTTCTGTTTCGAGCTGCAGAATCCGGTTTTGGAGGCTCTCCTTCAGGTTGCTGTCATGATTTCGTGTGTCCTCACCATGGGTTGTGGGGTTCGGGAAAAATGAGGCGTCTCCCAACAGCATTTTTTCACCCGAGCAGCAATTCAGGATTTTTGTTTCCGCCGAGATTTCTCCGATGCTGAGGAATTCCAGCAGGGTTCCCGCTGTGGTGGGGCCGTAGAGCGGTTGCCCGGGGACTTCCACAAGCCAGTCCATATGCAGATCCTCGAGCATCGGTGCCTTGTTCCAAGTGCGGCCATCATTTGAAACGGCATCCTGCGGATGAACCTGGGCGGACATCGCCCATTCCCGGATTTGCTCAAAAGCAACCGGGCCAAAAATTTCTCTGTCCGCATGTTTGCGGAGATACCATTGGGGGGAATTTCCTGTCACCATAACGAGGGCATCCTTCTATCAATTCGAGTTGCGTGCAAGGATTCATCGTTTTCTTTCCATCTGCTGAAAAAATTTCACGGTTTGCCCAAGCGGTGAACCCGGTGTAAATCAACGACCATGCAAGCGCCAATCACTTCTGTTGCCTCGGCTGAGAGCGGCTCGATTCCCATCTGGCGCGGCGTTGTGATTGTTGCCCTCGCTGCTCTCACGATCGTTGCTTGCCTGTGGGGCACTGCACCTGCGACAAAATCCGAGCCCGGCGTCGTGATGGAGCTTCCCGGCACATTGGTTGGCTTGTGGGGCAGCGACCAGCCTATCTCCGAGGCGGAGAAGGTCATCCTTCCGGCGGACACCGAATTCGCAAAAAAAATCTACTCCGACGGCTTAGGTAGCGACATCCATTGCCAGATCGTTTTAGCCGGAGCCGAAAAGCGCAGCATCCACCGTCCTGAGGTCTGCCTGCCCGCGCAGGGGTGGACTATTAAATCCGGCGAAGTCGTGCCGGTGAAGCTGGTCGATGGAAGAGTGTTGGAAGTCATGAAGCTTACAGTTGTCAGGCCAGTCACGCTCAACAACGGTGAGTTGCGAGATTTGACATCGATCTTTTGCTACTGGTTCATCGGGAAGCACGCCACGACGCCACACCATTTTGTGAGGGTGCTGAAGACGAATCTCGACATGTTGCTGCACAACACGAATCACCGCTGGGCTTATGTTATTGTGAACGCGCCGGTGCTTGAGGGCTTTGTTTCCGGCGGGAAGGATTTGCAGCAAACGAGTGCCCGTGTTGAGGCCGCCATTGCGGAACTGGCTCCGCAAATCATGCCCGAGCGGTAGTGCCTCTTTAACGAAAAAAATAAAAAAAGGCCGCCTTTTCGAGGCGGCCTTTTTATTTGGAAGGGAAAGCGGGTTAGCGCTTCGAGAACTGGAAGCGTTTGCGGGCGCCGGGCTGGCCGGGCTTTTTGCGTTCCTTCATGCGAGGGTCGCGTGTGAGGAGACCTTCTTGCTTGAGCGGGATGCGCAGGGCCTCATCGATCTCGATCAGCGCGCGGCTGATGGCGAGGCGCAGGGCACCGGCTTGGCCGTTGACGCCGCCGCCGACAGTCTTCACGGTGAGGTCATAGGTATGAACGGCGTTGGCGATTTCCAGCGGGCGGAGAATCTGGTTCTGAACTGAGAGGCTAGGGAAGTAGTCGGTGAAGTCGCGGCCGTTGACCTTGATGGCACCGGAGCCGGGCTGCAGGCGGATGCTGGCGACAGAGGTCTTGCGGCGGCCTGTGGTTTGGATGGGTTCTGCTTTGCTCATACGAAAAATCAGGCTGCTTGTGGGTTCTGTGCGGTGTGGGGATGCTCGGCGCCGGCGTAAACCTTGAGTTTGC
>JAPLTI010000355.1 GCA_026398285.1 Verrucomicrobiota bacterium | reverse complement strand
GTTCGCTCATAGTTTTTGCTCAAAATTATGCGCCTTCACGACCAGCCGCCGCACATTTTCGATCGACTCGAAGTAAATCTCCTCGTCGCGCTTGCGCTCCAGCTTGCGTGCGTGTGATGTCATTCCTGCCCTCCACGAAGTAGCCCGTTCGTCTTCGGCTGCACATCCACCCAGCCATCCCCCACCCGCTCGACCTTCAGACGCTCGTTGCTCCGGTAACATGAATTGTCCCGCACCGTGACCAAGACCTCGCCATCCATTCCGTCGATACGGACCCACAGCAGGCGTGGGTTCATGGTCTTCCTGCTGGCGCGGGCCTCATACACGGCCTTCTCCGGCGCGGCAATCGGTGGCTCTGGCTGTTTATTCTCTTGTTGTTGTTGGTTTTTTTTTCATAAAAATTTTCGGGGGCTGGACGAGTGGGGGTAAATTTGCGGTGGCCGACGACCGACCCCCCTCCCCCCCCTGTCTGGTTGATAACTTCTGATAACGTCTCTTATAGATAGTGGACTTTTGCTGGGGTTAAATGACTTACGCGGACTCACCTGTAATTCCGCCTGTTTCTTGGTCTGTTATTGAGAATGGCACACTCGTTGGCACACTTTTCTTGCGTCGAATTGGCTCGTTTGCAGAAGGGGCGCTCGCACTACTACTCGTTCCAGCGGGGGTAATGGTGAACTCACCTTCGATGGCATCCTGTTGTTTGGGCAGGCTATTGATCAGTTCCTCATAGCTCAGTCCATTGATCTTGTGCTCGATGTTGATGGTGAGTTGGGATCCTCCTTCGGAGTCGCGGACCTTGTCTTGAGCTGTTCCGGCGATGAAGTTGAGCTCAGCCGCCTTCATCTTGCTCACTTGGTTCTTGTCGTTGAGTTTGTCACGCATGGCATCCACTGCGAGGCGTCGCACATCTTTCCAGGCTGCGCTGGCGACTTGGCCTTCTTTGTCCTTGGTCTCGGGGTGATTGGCGATGATGCGACTGATGACTGGTGAGCGGACGCCGAGGCGGGTTTCGATGGTGCTGACCGTCATTCCCATGAGGTAGAATTCGGCCACGATATCGCACATCTGGCGGAATTGGGTGGACATGGCATTCCAATTGACCGTTTCTTCGCATTCTTTGGCCTGCTGTATGGCTTTTTCGAGTCGGCAGGGCTGTCTACCCTCTGCCTTGATTACAGACTCTGCTTGGCGCTGTAGCTTCCATTCGACGGCGTCCTCGTATTGGACCGGGCAACCGGCGTCGAACCATTGGATCGCTGTGTTGACTGCGACTTGGAAACGGGCGGCGAGCCGGGTTGCGATGCCGTGGCGGGTTTCTGGTTTGGCTGGGCGTTTGGGTTTCATAGGTTGTAGCGTGCTTTCCAATTGGATGCCTCGACGACGAGTCGGCGGGCTTCTTCGACCGAGTGCCAGTAGACTTCCTGCTCGCCGATGTCTCGGGTGTATTCGGGTGGTTCGACATGGTTGAGTGCCCAGCGGAGGGAATCGGCCAGATCGGTGGCGAGTCGGCAGGTGTGAGCGACGCCTGGGTGGTCCTGCCATTCACGGCCGCATGCTTGGCATGTGATTTTGGGGTCTTTGGAGATATCCAGCATAATTCTATTTTGCGGC
>JAPLTI010000002.1 GCA_026398285.1 Verrucomicrobiota bacterium | reverse complement strand
CCGGATACACGGCATCGATCTCAAGCGGTTGGCCGCGAAATTGTGGCAACGAGAGAGCGATCGAGCCTGTTTCGTCACCCATGTTCCAGAGTGAAAGATACGAACGGCTCCCCGCCGTGGTGCCGTAGGCCAGCCAGGCATCGGGATACTCGGGCATCCCCAACGGCCAGAAAGGAACACCCTCACGAATATCATTTCGAATCTTCTTGTAGGCCGCGATTGCCTCGGCCATCAGGGCGTGGCGGGAATCGGATAATTCCGCCAAATGCCCGCTCACAAAAATGCGCATCAACATGGCGTTGACCATATTGACGGCTACCGCCTCGTCGTCGTCATCGCGCAAGGGATAGGCCCAAGCCCCACACTGTTCCGGGGTGATGGCCGAGGCGACGGACGCCGCGATGTAGGCCAATTTCCGATAGTCGGTCTGATCGCTGATCGACTGCACGCTGTGCCGACTGAGGAGATCGTAGGTCATGCGCATACCGCCGCTGCCGCAGTTTTCGATCACCAGCTCCGGGTAGCGCTCAAAGACCCGATCCATCCAGGCGAGGTAGGCGCGGTTGTGCCTGAGAAGTCCATCGCCAAAACTGTCGGCATGCGACTCCGTGCCCAGCCCGGCACTCGTGTTATAATCCATCTTGATGTAGCCGATGCCATACTCGCCCACCAGGCGATCGATCACCTCATCGGCAAAGCGAATCACTCCGGGATGACGAAAATCGAGATGATAACGGTGGTCCGTCACCACTCGGCGGCCGTGCCGGACAAAGAACCAGTCATCGGGCAGCGTCGCGGCCAGCGGACAATGGATGCCCATGACTTCGAGTTCCAGCCAGAGACCGGGAACCATTCCGTGCGCGCGGATCATCGCAATCGGTTCCTGGATGCCACCGGGATACCGGGCAGCGGAGGGCTGCCACTCCCCGACATTGTCATGCCAGCTCCCCTCGGCATACCAACCGCAATCAATGCAGAATACCTCGCAGCCGATTTCCGCCGCCAACGGAATCATCGGGCGGAGGTTCTCCATGGAAGGATTGCCCCAAAGACAAAAATAGTCATTGAAGATCACCGGCAGTTTCTCGTTGTCGGGGCTTGGACGGCGGATTGTCCGACGGTATCGCGTCAGGGCTTGGATGGCTGTTTCAACGGTTCCCGTGACCACGCCGACTGCCGCCGTCACTGAGGCAAACCGTTCGCCGGGCGCCAACTGCTTGAACCAGTGGTTTTCGTTCTCCGTTGGACCGCTCAGGCGCAGGGCAACATCGTAGCCGTAAGTGCCCACTTCCCAGTGCCAGGAGCCACTGTGTTCGATCTGCCATGCGAGTGCTGTGCCACGGCTGGCATCGGCAAGCACAGCCAGCGGCAGGGTGCCATTGCAAGGCCAGGTGCCCGTCTGCTGAAAGCTGATGCGCTGGGTGGATTCGGACATGGGGGCCCAGCCAAGATCAAAGAGGCTCTTCTCCTTCCAGCGAATCTCATTGCCCCAACTGTTGTAGGGAATCCACAGCCTGAGCCCCTGCCCAAAATCCCCCTCGGTGACCCGGCCTAACCCGGTGAGTGCAAATGACGACACATAGGTCAGCCCTACCGGCTTATCGCTCCGGTTGAGCAGCTCCGTCCAGACCCGCACCAGCGGCGCGCCATCGTGGAATTGGAAATGGCTGACCACTTCCAATCCCTCTCCAACCTGCAGGATTTCCAACTTGCGCCCTGCTGGTGTGCGGTGGTCCCGATGGCTTCGATAGCGCAGCGCGGAGCCCGGGTGACAGCCGATGTAATGCGCCCCCTTCGGAGCGCTTCCGCCCGCGATGCCCGTGCCGCGAACCTCAACCAACGGGAAGCAGTGGTAAAGCTTCTCCGGCACATCCAGTGGTGTGCCCTCCGGCGCGAACTGCAGCAGCCGCACCGGTGCATCCGCCGGGGTTTGCAGGACAAGCTGAATTCCGCTTTCGTGGATCGTGAGAGTATCGTTTGTTTTCGTCATGCTCTTTTCATGGCTTTATTTCTCAAGGAAGAAAAACTGTGTTGAATGACTCGGGGAGAAGAGTGAACTCCACGCACTGGGTTTCATCCGCTATAACGCAGGAACGCTTCATCTTGAGAGGATTGGCGACCACGGCCACGCGCGAGCCGTCCGGATTCTCAAACGCGACGGCATTGCCCGAAAGGCATCCCGAGACCCCCCTACGCACGGCCCCCGGATCGATGAAGCGGGAAAAGTGCTTCATGACATGGAATTCAGGATTGTAGGTGACGCTCTGATTCCCGGCATCCACGGTAACCATGGCATTTTGTTTCCATCCCCAGGTGCTTCTGCCTTCCGGCTCCAGAACCATGTTCCAGTAAGTGTAGGCTACCGCTCCGTTGGTGATGTAGTGCTGTAGCAGTCCGAATACGTATTGGGCGTATTCCCAAGTGTTCTGCCCGTTGCCGCATTCGTTCTCGGTCTGGATAATACGTTTCTCCGGCCAAGAAGCATGCACCCGCTGCGCCATTCCCTTGCCGTCCCACTGCAAGCCCACCCCAGCGATGAAGCGATTGGCTTCGGGGTCGCTCAAAGTGGTTGTGACGAATCCATCGTAGTCTGCAGTGTTCAAGGTTCCGAGCCAGATTTCGCAATTGAGTCCAAGTTGAGAGAATTTCGGGCCGAGATAATCGCGGATGAAGTCGCGCATCTGTTCTCCCGTCCAGACGCAGGAGGGGAACTTCTGATCCGCCACCGGCTCGTTTTGGAGATGAATCTGTTGGATCTGTATTCCTTCCCTGCAATAAGTCTGAACGAATTCTACCAGGTAAAGTGCATACGCCCGCAGAATCTCCGGAGTCCAAAGCAGGGTGCCGTAGTTATAGGCGCGAGGATGTTTCATCCAGGTCGGCGGACTCCAGGGCGATGCGAACAATTTCATGTCCGGTCGATGCGCCATGGCCGCTTTGAGATAGGGAATCAAGTGCTGATAATCCCGATGGATGGAGAAATCCTTCATCTCCAAGTCACCTGGAGTCTCGTTGTGGCTATACCACTCGGCGGCATAGTCGCTCGCTCCGATGGGCAGTCGGCAGTAATTAAACCGGCAACCCTCCACCGGATCGAAAAGATCGTGCAAAATCGCATCGCGCCGGTCCGATGGTAACGTCGCGAGCGCAATCCATCCGAGTTCGTTGAAACATCCTCCCCATCCTTCCCAGATCTGGTGGCACTCCCCGGTTAGGCGTAAGTTGACGCTCTCTTCCATTCCCGGCGTGCAGATACCTTGCTGCCAGGCCTGTTCCCGCGTGGTGGTAATAACCTTAATCTGGGTGGGCAGGATGTGGGTTTTCATTCTATGGTGGGGTAGGTGTTAACGAATACTTTCAAAGCTGAAACACCTTATGAGGCACTGGATCGGGAATGATTATGGTTTGCCACCGATTTGGCGTTGATACAGCTCGGCAATCTGCTCAGGCGAGAGTGGTTTATCAAAGACCATCGCGGTGGAGAATTTGGAGATATTTTGCGGATTTTCATCTCCTTTGGGATACCCGCCGCCAAGCCCGAATTGTTTCATGCGAAAAGTCGTATCACAAGAAATGGCGCCACTCGGAAAACCACCCGCGACATGTGCTATTTCTTCGCCATCGAGATAAAAATAAAGGCCATCTCCTATTGTGGCGACGACTGTGTAAAAGTGCCATTCGTTGGGAATGATAAATTCTTTGGGAGAACTGACCAAGATCGTGCGGATTTTTTCGGGCTCGGCGTTCTCTGCGTATCGGAGGGCGGCCCGCATCTGGTTGCCTTCTCCAGTGGTCTCGAGGATTTGCACGGTCAATCC
>JAPLTI010000032.1 GCA_026398285.1 Verrucomicrobiota bacterium | reverse complement strand
GACCGGCATCGCGTTCCTCGAGGGTCTCCCCAACGCAGAGGATCGGGCGAAGGCCGCTGGCCAGTGCGGTGAGGACTTTTTTGTTAACAAGGGCATCCGTCTCTCCGAAAATCTGGCGGCGCTCGCTGTGGCCCAGGATGACATAACGCACGAAAAGCTCGCGCAGCATGGCGGGGCTGACCTCACCTGTGTAGGCGCCCGACATCTCGAAATACATGTTCTGCGCGCCGAGGCGGATTTTTTGCGAGCCACCGAGGAGATCGGAAAGTTTCGCGATGGCGGTGAATGGCGGGGCGATGACGATTTCCACACCATTGACCTCGTCCACATGGCTGCGGAAATTTTCAAGGTAGCTGACCGTTTCAGCCACAGTCATGTTCATCTTCCAGTTGGCGGCGATAATTTTTTTGCGCATGTTTTTTAAAGAGGCGGAGAAAAATATCTTCCAGCGGCCTTTTCGGCAACACGGATTGAAATTTTTTTCCATGTTTTTAAAAAAAACTTGTCAACAAGAAGATGTGCGTTTGCATCACTGGACGAATGCACTACGACCTCATTGTCATTGGCTCCGGCCCAGCCGGCGAGAAGGGGGCTGCGCAGGCGGCTTATTTTGGAAAGAAAGTCGCACTCATCGAGCGGGAACCATTTCCCGGTGGTGCTGCTGCAAATACAGGGACTCTCCCCTCCAAGACGCTCCGCGAGACGGCGCTCTACCTTTCGGGATTCCGTAAACGCGAACTCTATGGGCTCGGCTTCGACCCCGATCAACGAATCAACGCCGCAGGTTTCCTCGCCCATTTTCACAATGTGCGCGCTGAGGAGCGTGCCCGCATCGACTCAAACATGGAGCGCCATGGTGTCAGCTCATACAAGGGAGTCGGGTCTTTGTTGGATGCCAATACGGTGCAGATTCAAGGTTCGGATGGCACATTCACCACTCTCAGCGCGACAACGATCCTCCTCGCGACGGGGACGCACCCCCACCGCCCGGCGGACTATCCTTGGCAGGATGCCCGCCTTTTCGACTCTGATACGATTCTCAATATCGGGGAACTTCCTGACAGCCTCCTCGTTATTGGCGGCGGAGTGATCGGCAGCGAATACGCCTGTATCTTCGCCGCTCTGGGAGTGCGGGTGACACTTATTGACGGCCGGGATCGCTTGCTGGGCTTTCTTGATCCGGAGGTCTCCGAAGCACTCCAGCGCGCTATGATCGCGATGGGTATCCAGCTTATGCTTGGTGATTCCGTGCAGTCGATCCGGTCTGCAGCAAAGCTTGAGGTTGAGTTCAAAAAACCTGGATCTGCCTCGTTCGACGCCATTCTCTCGGCATCCGGTCGCCAAGGGAATACCGCGTCCCTCGGCCTTGATAAAATCGGCATCTCACCCGACAAGCGCGGTCTTTTGAAGGTCAATGAACATTACCAAACGGATGTCTCGAATATCTACGCCGCTGGGGATGTGATCGGGTTTCCTGCACTCGCTTCCACCTCCATGGAGCAGGCGCGCATCGCTATGTGTCATGCCTTCGACCTGAAATACAAAACCGGTCTCGCCCGCATTCTACCCCTTGGCATTTATACGATCCCCGAGTGCTCGTCTGCCGGGGAGACCGAGGAGTCGCTTCGCGAAAAAGGCAGCGACTATGTCATTGGGAAAACCACCTACGCCCGCAACACGCGCGGTTTCATCATTGGCGACCATGAGGGATTTTTAAAGCTCCTCTTCCGCGCTGAGGATATGAGCCTCGTTGGTGTTCACTGCATCGGTGAGCAGGCAACAGACCTCGTTCACACCGGCCTCGCCGCCCTTCTGCTGGGTCAAAAAGCAGATTTTTTCATCAACATCTGTTTTAATTATCCCACTCTCTCCGAGATGTATAAATACGCCGCCTACGATGCGCTCGGGCGTATCCAGCGCGGCGAGATTTGTCGGGCTTCTGGCGGTAAGTGCTGACTGAAAAGTCGCTCGCTTTTTTTTCAAGGAAAGAGAGTGACTTTTCGGCAAGTTCTGCAATATTTCTGCTGCCTTGTTTAGATTTTTTTCAGATAAAGTCGCCCTCGCTTACTTCGAAGCTAGGTGTAATTTTTGTAATATTTTATTACTTTATAGGAAATAACTTAACCTATTTTTGATTTTTTTAAATAAAGAATGAATACGTATATGTCGAAGCCAAGAGATGTTGTGACATTCACAGTCAGCATTTCTCCGCTCACGCCTCTCTGCGCATCCAAATTTTCCGAGAATTTTCCTTCCGTAGAGATTGTAAAATTTCCTTTCAAAATCGGGCGCGATGGTTTCGGCGATCGAGGTTTTGATCCCTCGACGATTAAAAACGATTTGAGTATCCCCGACGGCGAACCATTTCAGGTCTCCCGCAAACACTGCATTATCGAGCGAGAGGGCGAGTGCTTTTATGTGAGGGACACGGGGAGTTCGTTGGGGACAATCGTCAATGGCACTCCGATCGGAGTAAAGCATGCCTCCCTAAGCGAGGTTCTTGTCTTTGGTAAGAACAACATCATCCTCGGAACCGCCCGCAGTCCATTCAAGTTCCAGATTGAAATTGCCTGAACGCCATCAGGCCACAATGTCGCGGATCAACTCCGGGCCCTTGTAAACGAATCCCGTGTAGAGTTGAACCAAGCTCGCACCTGCTTCGAGTTTCTCTTGTGCGGCGGTCGCATCCATGATGCCTCCCGAAGCGATGATCGGAAGTTTCGTCGCTGAGCGCAGAATGCGCAGGACATCGGTGGAACGCTGGCGGAGCGGTTGACCGCTCAGACCGCCTTGCTGATCCGAATCCTTCGGAACTGCACTGTGGTCCAGGGTGGTATTCGTGGCGATGAGACCGGCGAGGTGCTCTGACTCCGCCAGTGAGGCTATGTCGCGCAGAGCGTCATCTGTCAAATCCGGTGCGATTTTTACAAGCAGAGGCTTGATGTTGTTGATGCGTTTGAGAGTTCGAATGATCTCTGCGAGCGCATCTCGATCCTGCAATGCGCGGAGATTCGGTGTGTTTGGAGCCAAGCACGCAGAGCGCTCGCATTTTTATCCATCCCTGCTGCAAGACCGACAGGATTCGGAAAAGTCAGGCCAAAAAGTTTGGTGGGTTTTTGTGGTGTGGGACCGAATGCCGTTCGCAGCAGGGAGGGCGGAGTCAATCTTAGGCCGAGGATGGCCAGATTGTGCGCGGCTTCAGCCGGCAACATGAAAAAAAAGGGACGCAGGAGCTGATGGTAAAGATTCACGGAGCGCCCAGTTTAGTTGCGCAGGTGGGCATCAAAAAGAAAAATGCCGCTGACTGGAAACTTACTGCGCCGTGGCCACATTCCGCGAGACAGTGGGGAGGTCCAACGGGCGGTAGATGACGATTCCGAAGTGCTCGTCGGACCGTTTGAGGTAGTCGGAGATGCGACCGTCCAACACGACTTTGCGACCCTTGTCTCGTCTCGATGTGGCGTGCATGAAGTGGGTTCCGTTGGCCTTGCGCAC
Source organism: Verrucomicrobiota bacterium (assembly GCA_026398285.1). GTDB lineage: Bacteria > Verrucomicrobiota > Verrucomicrobiia > Chthoniobacterales > Terrimicrobiaceae > UBA967. Next base: position 9,282 of record JAPLTI010000032.1, on the reverse strand, counting down.
GGCGATACCGACATGGGATGTGTAGGCGGAGCCGTCACGGCAGGTGATGGCGCCAATGTCCCCGGTGTGGATGTATTTTTCGATCGAGGCGACTTGATCCTTGGGGATGTGGTGGACGGGTAGGGCGGATACTTTTTCTTGGATGCGTCCCATCTCGGGCAGAAGGGCGGTGTTGCTCCGGAGGTAGCGGTAGCTTTTCCAGGCGGATGTCATTTCCCGGATTTGGCGTTGAAGCGGCTCGCCGCCGAGATCGCGAGTGGGGTTCACTGAGAGTCCGCGCGCTTCGTTGTCGGCAAAGACCTCTTCCAGGAAGTGCATTCGGCTGAGATAACCGCCGTCGCAGCGGCCGTTGCGGTATCGCTCGAGTTCCACAAGGGCTAGAAGGTCCTCCGGTGTGTAATCGCCGGGCTTCAGGCGCAGCATGCGCGCAAAGGCGAGGGAGATTTCGTAGAATGTCCAGCAATCCAGACCCTGGAAATTCACGGATGGCGATTCGATGCGATCATGAATCTCAAGCGTGTAATTCACATAGGGAGTTCCGAGAAGCGCCTTGCCCACTCGTGCTGTGCGTTCGCCAATCTGCAGGGCCGCCCAGTTTTCGCGTTGAGCCTGTTTCACCAGACGCTGGAATTTTTCACCACCTTTGAAAACAACTTCCATCGGCAAGCGCTGCTCAAATGGAGGGATCGACGCCGCCTGAGCGGAAACACAAACGAGGAGGAGCGGGAGCATCACGAAATAAATCATCTTCATGAGACTCACAGCGAATGCCGACCTGTCAAATGCCACGCTATTCCGCCGTCAGCGCGAAGCGCTCGGAGCCGAGGAGACCGGATTTCTCGAGGAAGTAGTCGTAGCCTCCGGGGTAGGAGTTCACCTGTCCCGCATTGATGTGGAGGACGCGGTTGGCGAGTTTGCGGATGAAGTGGACATCGTGCGAGATGAAGACCAGCGTGCCTTCGTAAGCTTCGAGTGCAAGGACGAGCGACTCCACCGTGAGGATATCGAGGTGAGTCGTGGGTTCGTCCATGAGGAGAAGGTTCGGGGGATTGACAAGAAACTTCACGAGGTTGAGACGGGTCTTTTCTCCGCCGCTGAGGACGGCTGTTTTTTTATGGATGTCGTCACGCTTGAAGAGGAACGAGCCAAGAATGCTGCGCGCCTCGTCTTCGCGCAGGGTGCCATTTGAGGACAGGATTTCATCGAGCAGGGAGTGGTTGGGGTTAAGCGTCGCGGCGCGATGCTGGCTGAAGTAGCCGATCTTGGAATTGCTGCCGAACGCGCATTTGCCTTTTTGAAACTCCACCACGCCGGCGAGGATTTTAACGAGCGTGGACTTGCCGGCGCCGTTTGGTCCAACGAGGGCGACCCGCTCACCGCGCTCGATGAGGAGGTCGAGGTTGCGGTAAACGATATGCTCGCCGTATGCCATCTGAACGCCTTCCAGCATAGCGGCGCGTTGTCCACCGCGTTCGGGTTGGGGGATGCGAAAACGAAAGGGTTTCTTCGGAGGTTCGGGGCGCTCGACTTTTTCCATCCGCTCGATCTGCTTCAGCTTGCTCTGAGCTTGGGCTGCTTTGGAGGAAACGGAGCGGAAGCGGTCGGCGAATTCCTGCAGGGCGGTGATTTCCTTCTGCTGGTTCTTGTAAGCAGCGGCTTGAATCTCGTAGTTGCGCTCGCGCTGCTCCATGGCGGCGGAATAGTTGCCCTTGTAGTGAATGAGCTTCGGATTCGCGATTTCGTAAACCCCGTCGATGAGCGCGTCCATGAACTCCAGATCGTGCGAAATCAGCAAAAGCGCGCTGGAGCAGGTCTTCAAATACTGCTGCAGCCAGAGAAGGGATAGGAGATCCAAGTGGTTGGTTGGCTCGTCGAGGAGCAAAAGGTCGGGCTCCATGACCAGCAGTCGCGCCAAGTGGGCGCGCATCACCCATCCTCCGCTCAGTTCGCGTGCGGGACGACTCCAATCAGATTCGCGATAACCGAGGCCTGTGAGCATTTTTTTGGCCTTGGCTTCGACATGCGAACTGCTGAGCGCCTCGTGTTTGGCGTGCGCCTCAAGGTATTCTGCTCCTTCCACAGTTCCTGCGGCTTCGAGGTCGGCGAGTTGTTTTTCGAGCGCTTGAAGTTCGCCCGCGCGACCGCAGGCGATGTCGAGAGCGGTTTCCGAATGCACGGCCTCTGCCTCCTGAGGCAGGTAGCCGAGGGTCGTCCATTCATCGCGTTGCACTGTTCCGTCATCCGGTTCGTCCTTTTTCAAGATGAGCGAAAAAAGTGTGGATTTGCCAGCGCCGTTCGGCCCAACCAGAGCGATGCGCTCACCATAGTTGACTTGCATGTCGGCTTCTTCGAAAAGCAGGCGGCCGCCGTGGGATTTTTTAAGATTTCGGATGGTAAGCATATCAGCGGGTCTTCAGTTCAAATTTTAAAAAGGACATTGCAGAGAAATGACAGGAGTCCATTGCCCTGACAATCCGTTGCTGGGGGGAACGTTCGCATCGCGCTGGAGTCACTTCACCATACCAGATGCCTTCAGGATAGATGAGCATCCACGGGCCCTTGCAGCAGATTCGGAAACATGCGGCCTTGGATCGCAAGACCGGAATTCCAAGGTTTTTGATGCGCTCCTTCAAAACCTCCCATGTCTCAAGCCCATGGCTTTCGGAGCAGCAATCCGGTCCCACGCAGAGAAAAACATGCCGCTGCGCGGTATCGATGCCCATTTTGGAAAAACCGGCATCGGTTGGATTCATTCTGAACTTCGATACAAAGAGGTGTCTGGAAGCTGGGCGCGACTATGCCGGAGCTGCGGCCGGTAGACCTCCAGATGGAAACTCTGGCTTGATGGGCGACTGAGGCTCATGTGCGGAGTCGGATGGTGGTGGCGGCAGGGGTGGGGGAGCGACCTCCACGATTGGCGGGTTCTGGATGTTTCCGTGATCGAGGATTTCCTTCACATGCGATGCGTCCAGGGTCTCGTATTCGAGCAGAGCTTTGGCGAGAGCCTCCACGGCCTTGCGGCGTTCTTCGAGAAGCACGCGGGCCCGTTCATAGGCTTCATCGATGATGCGCTTCACCTCGGTGTCGATTTGCTGCGCGGTGTGCTCGCTGTATTCCCTCGGGCGGGAAATGTCGCGGGCTAGGAAAACATGCTCTCCGCCATCGGCAAAACTGATCATTCCGAGCGAGCTCATGCCCCATTCGCAAACCATCTTGCGGGCAAGGCTGGTGGCTTGACGGATATCACCCGAGGCGCCATTCGAGATGTCATTGGTGAACATCTCCTCGGCGATGCGTCCCCCCATCGTCACGGCGAGGAGGTCGAGCGCTTCTTTTTGCTGGGTCGAATACTTGTCGCCTTCGGGCAGATACATGGTGGCTCCAAGATATGGGCCGCGCGGAATGATGGTCACCTTGTGCAGCGGGCTGGTGTGCTCGAGGAGGACATTCAGGATGGCGTGCCCAGCCTCGTGCCATGCAGTGGAGATTTTTTCCCGTTCGCTCATGGCCATGCTGCGGCGTTCCTTGCCCCAGCGCACCTTGTCACGGGCTTCTTCGAGTTCGCGCATGGTGACGGCCTTGAGCCCTTTTCTTGCAGCGAGAAGCGCGGCTTCGTTAAGAACATTCGCCAGTTCCGCGCCGGAGTATCCGGGCGTGCCACGGGCCAGCACGGCGAGGGTGACGCCTTCGGCGATTTTCACCTTCTTGGCATGCACTTTAAGGATTTCTTCGCGGCCTTTCACATCGGGCAGCGCCACCGTCACCTGACGGTCGAATCGGCCTGGACGCAGGAGCGCTGGGTCGAGGACATCCGGGCGGTTTGTGGCGGCAATAATGATGACGCCTTCCTGGGTATCGAAACCGTCCATTTCCACGAGGAGCTGGTTGAGCGTTTGTTCGCGCTCGTCGTGTCCACCGCCCATGCCGTGTCCGCGATGGCGACCCACGGCGTCGATTTCGTCAATGAACATCAGGCAGGGAGCTGATTTTTTGCCCTGCTCGAACATATCGCGAACGCGTGAGGCGCCGACGCCGACAAACATTTCAACGAAGTCCGAACCGCTGATCGAGAAGAAGGGCACATCCGCCTCGCCAGCTATGGCGCGGGCGAGCAGGGTTTTGCCGGTTCCTGGGGAGCCTACCATGAGGATGCCCTTGGGAATGCGGCCGCCGAGTTTTTGGAACTTCTTGGGATCCTTCAAAAATTCCACCAACTCCTGAACCTCGTCCTTCGCTTCTTCCACGCCGGCGACATCTTTGAAGGTGATGCGGTTTTTATCCTTCGACAGCATTCGAGCCTTGGACTTGCCGAAGTTGAGCGCGCCCTTGCCCGCCATTTTGATCTGCGAGCGGAAGAAGAAATAGAGGATGACGAGGAAAAAGACGATCGGCAGGAAACTTACGATGGCCGATGCAAGTAGGTCTGATTTGGGTGTGATCGCTGGGGTGATGCCGGCTTCGCTAAGAGCCTGCTCGATTTCGGAACCGTTGAATTGCGTGAAAATCGGCGTGTTGAAGGACACGGGAACTTCCTCGCCGGTTGTTGGTGACGGAAGTTTGAATTTGCCCTCGAAGTATTGGGTGTTTCGGCCCTCCTCCACGACGAGCTGGAGGGGCGACTCGGGACTGACGACGAGCTTCCCTTGCTTCACCAATTGAATGAACCGCGGATACTGGATTTGCTGGATTTGAGCGAGATTGTTTCCACGGAATAAAAACGCACCGCCTATGAGAGCGAAGGCGATGGCGAAGAGCACGAGGCCGCGCCAGTTGAGTTGTGGGTCCTGACCTCCGCCTTGCTTTTGGCGGTTGTCGTTTGATGGCTTCTGGTTTTCGTCTGACATTCCCGTAAGCTTCGCGCAAGATGCCATCTTGGCAAATGCAAAAAATACTTACGAATCGCGCTCTGGTGGTATCCATCCACGATGTGAGTCCGCTTACTGTTCAGAAGACGGAGCAGATTCTCGACGATCTAAAAAAAATCGGCTGTGCCTCGACATCCTTGCTCGTCATTCCTGACCACCATAGGCGAGGTCGGATTTCGAAGAATGCCACATTTGCCGAGTGGTTGCGGGAGCGGGTTGCCGCCGGGCATGAACCTGTTCTGCACGGCTATTACCACCTCAGGGAACAGCAGGAGGCGGATGGTATTTTTAAAAAAATGGTCACCCAATCATACACTGCGGGCGAGGGGGAGTTTTTCGATTTGAGTGAAAGCGAAGCCCTCGCGAGGTTGAAGACGGGCATGTCGGAATTTACCGGCTGCGGAGTTGCTGCTGTCGGATTCATCGCTCCGGCGTGGCTATTAGGAGATGACGCAGAACGCGCGGTTCGTGATCACGGTTTTGAATACACTACACGAATTGCCACAGTGAGCGACTTCACCACTGGAACTGTGCACCAGGCGAGAAGTCTTGTATGGAGCGTGCGGGCACCATGGCGTCGTGTGTGCAGTCTGGCATGGAATCATCTCCTTGCCCTGACCCTTCGGAACGCTCCGCTTCTCCGCATAGGCATTCATCCTCCTGACTGGGATCATGCCGCGATCCGGGATCAGATTTTAAACCTCACCTCCGCCGCACTTGCGGGAAGGCGTGCAATGACATATCAGCAATGGCTCGCCAGCACGCGAGGACAAGAATGAGTCGTTCCACAACACGCGCCGATCTGCACATCCACTCCCGCCATAGTGACCGGGCGGCGGACTGGGTTTTGCGGCGTCTGGATTTTCCTGCCAGTGCCTCCGATCCTTTTGAGCTTCACAGCAAACTTCGGGCGTCAGGCATGCGTTTCGTCACGCTCACCGATCAAAACACCATTAATGGTTGCCTCGAAATTGCCCACCTGCCGGATGTGATCATCGGCGAGGAGGTGTCTACCGTTTTTCCCGAGGACGAATGCCGCGTGCATCTTCTGGTCTGGGGGATCACGGAGTCTCAGCATCGAGACATCCAACAGGCGAGGGAGAGCGTCTATGACCTGCAAAAGTATCTTTTTTCAGAAAACATCGCCCACTCGGTCGCTCACCCTTTTCATAGCGTCAACGGCAAGCTCACCGAGTTGCATCTGCAAAAGCTCATCCTGCTCTTTCGGCATTTCGAGTCGGTCAATGCCCGTTATTGCAGCCTTCTGAGCGAGACCGCGCGAGCTGTCCTCAGCGCACTCACTCCTCGTCAGATCGAAAACTTCAACGCCCGCACTGGTATCTCGCCAACGCATCCCGAGCCATGGATTAAAGTTTTCACTGGCGGATCGGACGACCAAGGGGGAACGCAGCCAGGCGTGGCTTTCACCGAAACGCCCACCGCAGCTGATGCGTCGGCTTTTTTGGAGAATATCCGCACCGGTCGATGCGAAGCCGGTGGAGAGTCGGGCACACCGCTTGCCATGGCCCACGGCACCTACAGCACAGCGATCGAATACGCCAAGGCGCGTCTTCCTCTCAAGCCAGGTGATCCCACATCTGTTTTGCTGGAGAAGATCACCTCCCGTTTCATGGAGGGGCGGAATCCCACGGAGTTTTCACTCTTGGACAAGTTTGGTTTTCTTACCCAAGGCATCCTCACAGGGAAAATTTTCGAAATAGCAAAGTCTGGCAATATGTCCCTCTGGAAACAACTTTCGGAGGCTCTGAACCAGCCTGAACTCAAGGCCGCCATGGCACGCGACACGGCCGGAGTCGCCGAAGCCGAGCGCCGGGCCTTCCTGATGGCAAATCTCATCGCGAACAAGATCGGCTACCGTCTCGTCACGGAATTCATCCAACAAATTTCGAGGGGAAAATTTCTCGAAAGCATTCAGACAATCATTCCCCTCGCGCCTGTCGTGGCCTTGCTCAGTCCCTACATCCACGCATTCCGCCTGCCGAAGCGGGATTGGATGCGGCAGACTGCTTTGCCGATAGCCGGCGCGATGCCGGAATTTCTGAAAAACAAAAAGCGGGCGTGGTTCACCGACACGCTTGAGGACGTCAACGGCGTCGCGACTACGATTCGCAAAATGACGGCAGCCGGTGTGGCGTCCGGCCATGATGTCACAATCATGACCTGCCGCTCGGAGATTGCAGACCATGGGGTCCCATTGAAAAACTTCGAGCCCATAGGCGAATTCGAGCTTCCCGAGTATGAACTGCAGCGCCTCAGCTTTCCTCCCGTGCTCCAGATTTTCGATCATCTCGAGCGGGGAGGTTTCACGGAGCTGATCATCAGCACACCTGGCCCGACGGGCCTCTGCGCTCTCGCAGCGGCAAAGATGCTTGGCCTGCGAGCGGTCGGTATCTACCACACCGACTTCCCGCAATATGTCCGCATCCTCACGGATGACTCCTTTATGGAGACGCTGACCTGGAATTATATGCACTGGTTCTACAACCAGCTCGATGTGCTCTATGTGAACTCCGAGGATTACCGCAAATGTTGGATTGAGCGTGGGATTCCCCGCGAGCGTCTTCGCATTCTGCCGCGCGGTCTCGATACCCACCTTTTCCATCCCTCCAAGCGCGATCGTCGTTTTTGGGAAGCTCGCGGCCTGCGCGAGGGAGAGTTGGCCATGCTTTTTGTCGGCAGGGTTTCGAAGGAAAAAAACCTCGATCTTCTGGTGTCCGCCACGCGGCGTCTTGCTGAGTCTCAATTGCCCGTGAGGCCGGTCATTGTCGGTGATGGTCCCTACATGTCCGAGATGAAGCGCCATCTTGGCGATGCCATCTTCACAGGCTATCTCGATGGCGAGGATCTGGCCCGAGCGTATGCCTCGGCGGATTTCTTCGTCTTCCCAAGCACCACCGACACCTTTGGAAATGTGATTCTCGAGGCGCAAGCCAGCGGCATTCCAGTCATCGTTTCGGATATCGGCGGCCCGAGGGATCTTGTCACCCACGGCGTGGATGGATTTGTCACCAAGGGGCAGGACGCCGCCGATTTGGCTGAGGCTATTCGCAAGCTCGCAGCGGATGCCGATCTTAGAAAAAGCATGGGAGCATCTGGCCGCACTCGCGTTGAAACACGGGATTGGACTGAAGCCTTCCAGAAGTTCTGGAACGAGTCGCCCGAGTGACTTCGCCGATTAGGAAAATTTAACGAATTCCCGTAGGAACTGGCCCCATAGGAAAAACATTCCGCGCACCGAGTAGCGGATCATTTCATCCTTGTCGCGCACCAGAATTCCCCGAGCGATATTGTGCTCCAGTTGTGTGCGCAAATCCCTCTCGATCTCTATCCGGAGATACTTTGCGTCCAGAGCAATGAGTTCCAAGTCTGGTTGATTTCCCAGAAAACCCATGTGCGACAAGGCTAACTCTTCCACACTCAGTTCCTCATCCACCCGGTTCAGGATCGTTTGTGGAAGCAAATGCATGCCGTAAGAAAACGGATAGTTCCAAGTCATGAACACTCGTCCATCCACCGCGCGCGAAGTGAATGTGACATAGAAAAATGAAAACCCATCCTGCTCGAGAAGGCAGATTGCTGCCGAGACGCGCTTCTCGGCATTGTAAAAAAGCCGGTAGAAATGTCGCGTCTCGTCGTGACACCAGTCCACATCGTCCGCGTATTCAAAACCCAAGGCCTCCATCTCATCCGAGAGACTTGAGAAGTCAGGAAACTGGCTGGATGGCGGAGGTGGGCATTTTTCAAGCTGGCGGTGCAGAGGCAGACGCAGTCGCCGCGCGCGCGTGAGAATCTCCAACCACGGCAGCAGGAACCAAGTGGATGCGAAAACGGCTCCGAGAATGATACTGCCACCAAGTAGCCATCCGGCGAGGAAGGATGTGGCGATGAATCCCAGTGTGCCGATTCGAAAACAGGCCTGATTGTGAAAGCTGCGCAGGGCGAGCGAGAGAACACCTGCCGCAGCCACAATACAAAGCTCGGAAATCATCGAGCCTCCCTGGCTTTTAGAAAACGCTCCAATTCGGCCACATCGAAATCAGCCAGCACCACGCCATCCGGCATCTCCAGTGTGGGAGCCTTGGTCTGACCGGAGATTTGCTTCATGCGATCAAAGGCCGCACGGTCTGCAAAAACATCTACTGCCGTGTGCGCTATGCCTTTGGACTTAAGCCACGCAATGGCATCGGAGCACCAAAAGCAACCTGGTTTTACATACACAACCATACTCAGAGTGAAACCGGCAGTTGAGAGAGAACGGCAGCAACAGAAGTCGCAGGAATGTCACCTGATAATTGGCTGCTGCATCTCATAATAAAAACCTCATTTTCCGTGCTTGATTCCGCTGCAGGGCTTTCACTCCCTGCGCCTTGAAAGGCGAGCACTTTCTCGACAATTC
>JAPLTI010000267.1 GCA_026398285.1 Verrucomicrobiota bacterium | reverse complement strand
TTCAGCCCGCATTTTTACAACAACATTAATGAAATGACTCGCGTCGCGGAAATCATGACACAGGGATCATTTTAAAGGCAAGAAATTAATTTTCTGGCGCGAGTAATAATTTAGTGGCATTTTTAAATGGCGCGTTTAGAGTTTGTGCCAAGAAAATGCCAAGAAGAATATCACACTCCAGAGTCTATTCAGTTATAAAAGCAGCCGAGTGCTTTCCTTTTGGAGCATCGATCAAGGACATTCTGACTATCCCCATGATGAGGGGAACTCCAAAAAGAACGCTCCAGAGAGATCTGGACCGATTGGTTCAAGCTGGACACCTCACACTCAAGGGCAAAGGACGCGCAACGCGTTACGTTATTCCTTTTGAAGAAGAAGGATCAACGAGCATCTTGAGGGAGGAACCAGACTCCTTTACAGGTGATAAGGCATGGCTCTCACCCGAAGGACGCCGTATTCGCCATTTGGTTCAGAGGCCTCGAACTGAGCGCATTCCAGTCGGATACAAATCCGATTTTTTGGATGCGTATCAACCGAATCGCACATTTTACTTGCCAGCCGAAACGCGGGACGAACTGGCGCGATTTGGATATGTAGGCGCGGACGAATTGCCGCCTGGCACTTATTTGAGGCAAGTTTTACAGCGCCTTTTAATCGACCTGTCTTGGAATTCGAGCCGCTTGGAGGGAAATACCTACTCGTTGCTTGAGACCGAACGCCTGCTCCACCTCGGTGAGGCTGCCGAGGGGCACAAATCTGAAGAGACGCAAATGATCCTCAATCACAAAGCGGCTCTCGAGATGCTCTCCGACAACCCTACAGGCGTTGGATACAATAGCCACACCATCTGCAATCTGCATGCACTGCTTGCTGATAATCTCATCCAGGACCCGGCGTCATGCGGACGCGTCCGCTCACGGCCTGTTGGCATAAGCGGGACGGTTTTCCACCCGCTGTCCGTCCCTCAACTGATTGAGGAAAAATTCGAGCAGATTTTGTGGGTCGCGAATGAAATCGAGAATCCCTACGAGCAGGCTTTTTTTGTGATGGTGCACTTGCCCTATCTTCAACCATTTGAAGACGTGAATAAAAGGGTTTCGCGCCTTGCTGCCAACATTCCGATGATTCGCCATAACCTCTGCCCTCTCTCATTCACAGGGGTTGAGCAAAAGGATTACATCGGGGGTCTGCTTGGTGTTTATGAACTAAACTGCATCGAGTATCTGCGCGATGTGTTTGTGTGGGCCTACAAAAGCTCGGCAAACCAGTATATCGGCGTCAAGGAAACCCTTGGGTCGCCCGATCCATTTCGTTTGAAATATAGGAGCGAGATGACCCGTTTCATTGGTGAAATCGTGCGCAAACAAATGAATCAATTGCTAGCTCAGGAATGGACGATTGCCGAGGCCTGCAGATCCTTACCGAAAGACGATAGGGATAGATTTCAAGAAGTCATACGCATCGAATTGGAGGGTTTGCATTCAGGCAATATCGCGAGACATCGCCTGCGCTTGTCGGAATTCGAGGCTTGGAAAAACAACTGCCAATAACATCGCTTCAGGAGTGGGGAAAAGAATTTCCCCATGATGCTTTTTTTCTGAGCGTGAGGATTAGCGCCCGTGTTTGGCGTGCCAGTCTTTGTAAGCGAAGGGCGAAATCTCGGAAGGTTTGATCTCGCTTCGTCCGCCCCAGAAGACATTCGTGTAGGAGACAGGGATGCCGGCTTCGACAAGGTGGGCGTCGATGGCCGCTTTGAATTGCATGACGCGATCCTTCTCGGTGCCGTGGGAGACCGCCATGATGTTTACATTGTTGAACTCGGGACCTCCCTCGCGCCAGTAGCAATGCGTGAGACATTCGTGGCGCCCGATCTGTGCGCCGACCTCTTCTTCGCGTCCGACTGGAACGGACCAGTGGAAAAGGGCGTTGAAACGGGTAACCCGCACGCCGGTTTGCGAGGGTTTCACATGTTCAAGGAATGTGGAAAAACGGCCAAGCAGCTTGCGTTGCTGGAGGGATTCGGCGACGGCGTAGAATTCTTCGAGCGTGACTCCAGCCTCTTTGGCGCGCGCGACCCAGGCTGGCTCACGAATTTCCTCTGGAGCAAATTCACGCTTGAGGGTCATGAGAACACGCCATTCGTGATCGGTAAGATGAACGACGCCGGTTTTGAGCATGCGGGCGGAGCCTTCCGACTTATCACCCGGCTCAATGGTCTTGCGGCGAACATGGCCGACGCCGAGAGCAAAGATACCCTTGGCAGGCATGAGTCGGTAGGCCTCCGCCCCAGTTAGGGTCATGAGAAGACGGCAGTGGTCGTCGAGCGATTGTCCAGCGGGCACCTTCAAAGTCGTCCAGAGTTTGTAGGCCTCACCAGGGATTTTGGCATCGGTGGAACGGATCACTACATGGCCCGAAAAGGGGTCTTCACGGAACATGAAATCAAAAGCGGCATCGAGTTTGTCGCCGGGCACTTTCCAAGCCACAAGCGCCCCTTCGGCTAGATTCGTGGCAAGAAGAGTCTGACGAACACGGCGTATCGTCCCAGCCTCGACCATGGCGCGGATGCGCTCCAAAACAACAGGCAACTCGACGCCACTGAGGCGGGAAATTTCCTGAAACGGCTCCCGGGGAAAACCGGAAATCTTGTCTTCGGAAACGGCGAGGATGCGGGCGTTGACGGGGTCGTGGTGCTCAGTCGGAATCATTGGAAGTCGGGGATGATTGCCGCACGCACGCACTCTCTGCAAGGCGGGATGTTTTTTTGGCGGGGCGTTTCTTGCAATCAATCGCACGAACGCTATGCTTGCGGGCTCATTTTTTAAACGACATGAAAAGCATTCTGGATCCGGCCCGTGTGGAGAAAATCGACTTCAGCAACGACGAGGTGGCACGCTACTCGCGTCACCTCATTATGCCCGAGGTCACCATGGAGGGGCAGAAACGCCTCAAAGCCGCGAAGGTTCTTTGCATCGGCACGGGAGGGCTCGGCTCGCCGATCGCCCTCTACCTTGCAGCGGCGGGCGTCGGCACGCTCGGTCTTGTGGATTTCGATGTCGTGGACTACTCGAAC
>JAPLTI010000167.1 GCA_026398285.1 Verrucomicrobiota bacterium | reverse complement strand
GGGTGACATTGTTTGCCACCCAGAGGATGGATTTGGCATGGCCATCGGCATCCAGGAGGGCCGAGAGGTGGCACTCGCAAAACAAGAGCGAACCATCGCGATGCAAGGCTCGGCATTTCACAAAGTCGCTCGCGACCTGCCCCAGTCGGAGGCGTTCCAAAATGACATGAAATGCCGGCCTGTCCTCCGGGTGGACCAATGCGAGGCTATCCAAGCGACCACTCTTCAACTCGCGCCGCGTCCAGCCGAACATGTCCTCGGCCTCGCCATTCCAGAGGAGACATTTTCCTTGCGGGTCCCACTCCATCACCGCAAGGGGCGTGTTGTTCATATGGTATGTCAGACGCTGAACGAGTTCATGGATATGACGCTCGTCGCGCCGCAGGGCGGTGACATCCCTCACCGTGGCAATAAATGAGGGCTTGTCGCTTGAAGCACTCTCGAGGGAGGTGCGGATGTGAAGGCTCCGCATCTTGCCCATCAACTCGATTTGCGCCTCACGATCAATGCCCCCAACACTTTTAAAGGTATCCCTCGCGATCGCCTCCCAGAGCGACGAGCAATGCTCCGGGAACCCCACCTCACTGCAAGACTTTCCTAAGAATACCTCCGACTCCATGCCAGTGAGATCCTTCATGCGCGAATTCACATATAAAAATCGCGCATCGGCATCCATGCGCAAAACGATGTCCGGCATTTGTTCGGCCAGAAGGCGAAATTGCAATTCACTGCACCCGCTGCAACCCGGGTTGGGAAGGTGGCTGTGGAGTAGCTTGTTCATAGGTGATGTTGAGATTCTTCCAAAAACAGGTGGTGTTTCAGATCGGTGTATCCCCACTCAACGCAAAATGCCCCCCCCCGGGGGGGGGGGGGGTAAATGCGTATTTATTGCCATCAGCCGCATTCCCTTACCAATTCCTATGTATGTCAAGCGACGAGCGGGTCGGGGATTTAGCAAAACATGGCATCGGGTTTTTCCCGATACGGGGTATTCTCGTTTTCCTCGATCGGGATGCGGACGGCATCCGGAAGAGCCCTAGGCGGCATGAGGAGCGGGATATCGCGAAGCGGCGCGCATTCTTGGGAATCCAGCGGGGGATGACTAAAGAAATCGATGCCGTTGGGCGAGGTCTTTTCGCGGAGCCAGGAGGCAAAGGAAATCGCGCCTGGCGAGGCATGGTCGCCGAGAAGGGTGAAGAGGGCGGAACCTTCCGCCGCGCTCTGGCTCAGCCATTCATCGACCCAAATCGGCAGATGGGCGGGCTGCTCCTCGCTGCCGGATGCCGAGACGATGACCACATCGGCGCGGGCGGCAGCCGAGGCGGATGGGATGCGGGATTCCGTGACACCGAGGCCGCTCATTTTCCAGACATTGATCTCCAGCGCGGCGTCGTGGGGAATCTCGCTGCGAAGAATCTCACAGGCCCGCAACGCGCGGGCGGCGGAGACGACATTTTCATAGAGGATCACAATGCGGAAGGGCCGGCCGGGGGCTTCGGCGGTGGAGGCGAGTTCTGAGACTTGGTCGAGGAGTTGGTCCATTGCGGTGGTGTGTTTTTTTTGAGGTTTGTTTTTCTGGTTTGGAAAGCCGGCGGCACATGCCGTGGCACGCAGGCAGATATTTCATTCCACGCCGCCGACCGCGATAGGGTGATCACCTCATGGCGCGGGGAGGCGCTCTGCGACTAGGTCTGAAGCCTATGCAAAACCAAATTGAACCGCACCCTGCGGCATCACAACTGGAGATGTTCGACATCGTTCCCGACCGACCTCTGCCGCCGCTGCTGTCGGACGACGAATCCCTCGCACACTGGCTTCGCGAGCAATCGGAGGAAAAACTCCGCGAGCTTCTCGAAGCCCTCTCGGAATTCTACGGGGAGAGCCGCTCATGAGCACGCAGACTGCACCGGCCCGATCCGCCGCGCCTGAAATCACCGTCGTCCACCCACGCAAGAAGCGCACAACGCGCGCGGAGCGGGTGGTGGCCGAGCTGTTCGCCAGGGCGGATATCGAAATCAACGGCGACCGACCGTGCGACATCCAAGTGCATGACGAACGCTTCTACCGCCGTATTCTCAAGGATGGCACGCTGGGTTTTGGCGAGTCCTACATGCAGGGTTGGTGGGACTGCGACGACATCGAGGAGCTGTGCGCCCGGGCGATCCACGGCCGCATCGAAACAGCCATCCGCCCGAGCCTCGGAGCGCTGGTGGAGGTGGCATTCTCGCTTTTACTCAACATCCAGAGCAAGACGCGCTCGCGTGTCGTCGCCCATCAACACTACGACCTCGGGAATGATTTTTTCGGAGCGATGCTGGATCCCTCGATGCAGTATTCGTGCGCTTATTTCCATGGCACGACCGACCTCGCCGCCGCTCAGGAACTCAAGATGGAACTCATCTGCAAAAAACTCGCCCTCCAGCCCGGCATGCGCCTGCTGGACATCGGCTGCGGCTGGGGCGGGCTGGCGAAATTTGCAGCAGAGAACCACGGCTGCGAGGTCGTGGGCATCACCATATCGGAGGAGCAGAAAAACTATGCCGACACTCATTGCAAAGGCCTGCCGGTAGAAATCCGCCAGCAAGACTACCGCGACGTGCAGGGTGAATTCGACGCCATCGCCAGCGTCGGCATGCTCGAACATGTGGGACCAAAAAACTACCGGCGCTACATGGACATTGCCAGCCACTGCCTCAAGCCGGGCGGGCTTTTTCTCTGCCACACCATCACGGCCAACGAGCCGGGCATCGCGTGCGATCGCTTCATCTCACGCTACATCTTCGCCAACTCGGCGATCCCCACCGCCGCCCAGGTTTTGCAGGCGGCCGAGCCGTATTTCGTGAATGAAGACATGCACAACCTCGGCCCCTACTATGTGCCGACGCTGCGGGCGTGGGAGGCTGGCTTCATGCGATCGCGGGAGGAATTCCGCCAGCGCTACGGCGAGGAATTCGTGCGCATGTGGAGGCTCTACCTCCTGAGCTGCTCGGGTGCGTTCCGCGCCAGAAGTCTGCAGGTTTTCCAATTTCTCTTCTCCGCTGGCGGCATTGAAACCGCACGCCCGCTGAGGATGTCCTGAGCCGGGCGTTTTTCTTGCCCGATAAAATACAACCAACATAGTGCAACTACTTATGAAGACAGATTCATCCCACGCCATGGACCATGCCGCACCGCCAGCAGTCACAAATTGGGTCGAGGAAATCGCCGCTCTCACCTGCTCCGATGCCATCCATTGGTGCGATGGCTCGGATACCGAGGATCTCGCCATGCGCGAGGCGATCGTCGCCTCGGGTGCCGGCCTGTGGCTGAACGCCGGGAAACGGCCGAATTCCCTACTCGTCCGCAGCGACGCGCGCGATGTCGCCCGCGTGGAGGAGCGCACCTTCATCTGCTCGCGATCCAAAAAAGATGCCGGCCCCACGAACAACTGGGAAGCGCCGGAACAGATGAAGACCCGCCTGCAAGGCCTCTTCGCAGGCTGCATGCGCGGCCGGACGATGTATGTCATCCCCTTCAGCATGGGCCCCGTCGGCTCCCCCATCGCCCAATACGGCATCGAGATTTCCGACAGTCCCTATGTGGTGGCCAACATGCGGATCATGACCCGCCTGAGCACCGCCGTGTATGGGGAAATCACAAAAACCGGCGTGTTTGTGAAGTGCCTGCACTCCGTGGGCTGTCCCCTAGCCCCCGGTGCGAAGGATGTCCCCTGGCCGTGCAATCCGGAGAATACCTACATAACCCACTTCCCCGAGGAGCGCCTGGTGATGAGCTTCGGCTCGGGCTACGGCGGCAACGCCCTGCTTGGTAAAAAATGCTTCGCCCTGCGCATCGCCTCCGCCATGGCCCACGACGAGGGTTGGATGGCCGAACACATGCTTGTCCTGGGCGTGAAATCCCCCGACGGCCAGAAAACCTATGTCACCGCCGCCTTCCCCAGCGCCTGCGGAAAGACGAATTTCGCCATGATGGTTCCCCCACCCGACATGCGCGAGGAAGGCTGGGAGATCAGCTGCGTGGGTGATGATATCGCCTGGATCAAACCCGGCCCTGATGGATACCTCCGCGCCATCAACCCGGAGGCGGGATTTTTTGGCGTAGCCCCGGGCACCTCGTATTCGAGCAATCCCGTGGCGATGGATTCCATAACCCGCGACACCATTTTCACCAATGTCGCCCTCACTGATGACGGCGATGTCTGGTGGGAGGGCATGACCAAGGAACCGCCCGCCCACCTCATCGACTGGCTCGGCCGCGACTGGGCTCCTGGACAAACAGATGCCGCCGGCAAGCCCATCTTGAGCAGCCACCCAAACAGCCGATTCACCGCGCCCGCCAAGAATTGCCCGCTCATCGACAGCGATTGGGAAAACCCCGCCGGCGTGCCCGTGAGCGCCATCATCTTCGGTGGACGCCGCTCCACCACCATGCCGCTCATTTTCCAAGCCTTCAACTGGGTCCACGGTGTCTACCTCGGCGCCACCATGGGCTCGGAAACCACAGCCGCCGCCGCCGGAGCCACCGGCCAAGTCCGCCGCGACCCCATGGCCATGCTCCCCTTTTGCGGCTACAACATGGGCGACTACTTCACCCACTGGCTCGAAATGCGCAAACTCATCAAATATGTCCCACGCATTTTCCATGTGAACTGGTTCCGCAAAGACGCTGCAGGCAAATTCCTCTGGCCCGGCTTTGGCGAAAACACCCGCATCCTGCGCTGGATGGTCGAACGCTGCCACCCCGGCGCCCATGCCCTCGAAACCGCCATCGGCTGGCTCCCCGACTACTCCGACATCGACATGAAAGGCCTCGAAGAAACCGTCACCCCCGAAATCTTCGCCGAAGCCCAAAAAATCGACACCTCCGAGTGGCACCGCGAACTCCTCCTCCAAGACGAACTCTTCATCAAACTCTACAGCGAACTCCCGAAAGAAATCATCTTCCAACGCGAACTCCTCATCGCCCGATTGTAAAGACACGGGCGATGTGGTTGCCACGAGATTTTGTCAGCACGCACAGCACACCGAGGTGGAGGCCAGCATGCTCGGGCTGGGGTTACTTTTTTTCCCAGCGTTCGAGGGATTCTTCGTGGAGGTGGCGGCGTTTGAAGTGGCGGGAGATGATGCCGTAGCGGGGGCTGAAGAGGTAGGCGAGGAGGAAGAAGATTCCGAGGATGAGGACGATGGCGGGGCCGGAGGGGATGTTTGCCCAGAAGGAGACGAGGAGACCGGCGACGGCGCCGAATGTTCCGAGGGCGGCGCCGCCCCAGAGCATGATGTCGAAGGAATCGCTGAGCAGGTAGATCGTGGCGGCCGGAAGGATGAGGAGGCCGAGGGAGAGTAAGACTCCGACTGCCTGAAGGGATGAAACCATTGCTAGGACGATTAATAAAATGAGCATTCCGAGCAACATTCCTACGGGGACGCCTTGGGTTTTTGCGACGGAGGCTTCGAAAATGGTGAGGAGGAGCGGACGCTGGAATGCAACGAGCAGGATCATGGCGACGCAGGTGATGGCGTAACTCGTCCAGAGATCACTGTCGCCGACGCCGAGGATGTTTCCGAACAGGAAATGGTCGAGGCTCACTTTGACTCCGGCGTATTTGATAAGGGCGATGCCGATCGCGAAGGCGACGATGTAGAGAGCGGCAATGGCTGTCTCTTCCTTGACGCGCGAGCTTCGGGAAATGAGGTGGCCCCCGAGAGCCACGAAGACTGCCGCGAGCAGGCCGCCGAAGAGAAGGCCGAGCGGGGAGAGGCCGATCAGGATTGCGGCCAAGGCTAAGCCGGGGAGGAGGGAGTGGGAGAGGGCATCCGCCATGAGGGCGAGGCGGCGGATGACGACGAAAGCGCCGAGGAATCCGTTGGTGAATCCCACGAGGACACAGGCGAGGAGGGCGCGGCGCATGAAGTCGTATTCGAAGGGTTCGAGAATCCAGTTCATGAGTGGTGGTGGTGCGCGTGGCCGCTGAAAACATGCACGGCGTAGGCGCGGTCGAGGTTGTCTTTTGTGAACGCCTCGGCGGTGGGGCCGCATGCCACGAGTTCGCCGTTGAGGAGCAGAATGTGGTCGAAGAGGGCCTCCACGCTTTTGAGATCGTGGTGCGAGGCCATGATGAGTTTGCCGGCCTCGCGCAGTCGGCGCATGGCTTGGGCAAAGGCCTCCACCGCATTCCGGTCAAGACCGGTGAATGGCTCGTCGAGCAGGTAGATATCGGCTTTCTGCGCCCATGCCCGAGCCAGGAAGGCGCGTTGTTGCTGGCCGCCGGAAAGGGCGGAAATCTGGCGGTCCGCGATGTCTTCCAAATCGCAAATGTGCAGCGCCTCCTCGACGGCTGCGTGGTCGCCGGCACCGAAGCGGCGCCATTTCCCCAAGGCTGGGTAGCGTCCCATTTCCACGAGTCCGCGCACCGTGACGGGGAAATCCCAGTCCACCGCCTCGCGCTGCGGCACATAGGCGATCTCGCGGCCGGAAGTGCTCTCGAGTTGATGCCCGCGAAATTCAATCCGCCCGGTTTCAAGCGGGAGCAAGCCGGCGATGGCCTTCAAGAGTGTGGTCTTGCCGGCGCCGTTGGGGCCGAGCAGCGCGACGCAGGATCCGCATGAGAGCGTGGCGTTGAGATGGTGCACGGCCGGGATGCGGTTGTAGCTCACCGTCACATCTTCCAAGTGGAGTTTGTGGCTCATGGTTTGGGAATAGTGACCACATCCTCGACAAGTCCGGTTCCCCAGAAGGTAGAATCGGCGAGGGGTTTTCCGGCGATGCGCACTTCGACGCGCAGGGCACAATTTCCCGCTGCGGGGTCGAAGTTTCCAAAAACGGCGAGGTCTTCCGGTTCGGCTGCGTTCATAGTGAACGATGCCGAAAGCGAGGTCGCTGGGCCTTCGGATTCCACGGAGGGCTGATTGGCAACGCGCACGGCAAGACGGGCCGGAGCGGAGGTGGTGAGCAACACCTCGTAAACGGCCATTTTTTGAGGCTCGATCGGCGCGGAGGCTGGAGGCGGCGCGGATGGAGCGGGTCTTGTGAGGAGCCAAACCGGCACGCCAAGAAGCGCGAGACCAGCGGCCACCAAAAACAGACGCAGGAGCGGGAAACCGCGCACGGCCTATTTCAACGCCTCCACGATGGTCGAGACATTGCTTTTCATCATGCCTTCGTAAGTCCCCGCCGGGCCGCTGCCGAGCCCATCCGCGTAGAGAACGCCGCCGGGTTTCGCGCCGGTTTCGTTGGTGATTTGTTCCAGCACTTTCGGATTTTCGATATTCTCGGCGAAGATGGCTTTGACCTTGCGGGCTTTGATTTCGCCGATGAGGCGTTTCACTTTTTGAGAGGAGGGCTGGTCGGATGTCGAAATGCCCTGCACGGCGAAAATCTCGAAACCGTTGTCCTTGGCAAAATATCCCAGCGCATCGTGGGAGGTTACGAGCACACGGTTCGCTTTGGGAAGCGCGGCGAGTTGCAGGCGGACCCATTTGGAGAGTGCGGCGAGGCGGGTCTGGAGGTTTTTATTATTCATTTCGTAGGTGGCCTTGCCCTCGGGATCGGCGGCAACGAAGGCGTTGCAGATCTGGGCCGCCACGGCTTGGACATTCGAAATGCTGTGCCACCAGTGTGGATCGGTGGTGCCGTGGCTGTGTCCATGCGCGTGGTCGTGACCCTCGTGTTCGTCGCACGAGCCCTCGATCGGCTTCACAACATCCCCGCCCACCACCAAGCGGACGCCTGATTTTTCGAGGCCTGGACGGATCTTGTCGAGGTAGCCTTCGAATCCCAGACCGCTCGCGAGCAGGATTTGGGATTTCGCCATGGTTTTTCGATCGCCCGGCGTCGGTTCGTAAATGTGGGGATCGACTCCGGCCTTCACGATTTCCGTGACCTCCACGCGTTCGCCACCGATTTGGCGGGCCAGATCGGCCATCACTGTGCTGAGCGAGGCCACGCGGAGTGGTTCGGCCTGTGCAGAGGTCAGCCATGCCAAAAAGGCGGTAGCAATCAGCAGTCTGTTCATCATGGACGAAACTGACCCGCCCCTGTCATGCAAGTCAATTGCAAAAAAGGCGCGCATTGGGAGTTTGCAACCTCGGAGGAATCGGATCAGAGTGGGTGGCTCAATTTAAAAACTATGGCTGATTATGATTTGATCGTGGTAGGCGGCGGACCTGCAGGTTATGTGGGGGCGATTCGCGCGGGACAACTCGGAAAAAAAGTGGCGGTGGTCGAAATGGACCGCGCCGGTGGCACCTGTCTGAACTGGGGCTGCATCCCCACGAAGTCGCTCCTGAAGAATGCCGAAGTTTACCAAACGATCAAAAACCACGCCGGTGACTTTGGTTTGAAAGTCGAAGGCCTCTCCTACGAGTGGGACAAAGTAATCGGTCGCAGCCGCAAGGTCGCCGACCGCCTCGCAGGCGGCATTGAGATGCTCCTCAAGAAAAACAAGGTGGACTACATCCGTGGCGAGGCCTCGATTCCGAAAGCCGGAGTCGTGGAGGTCATCGACAAGGATGGCAAAAAAGCCGAGCACAAAGCGGCAAAAATCCTCATCGCCACAGGCGTCGTCACCCGAGAGATGCCAGGCTTCCCGTTCAACGGAAAAAGCGTTATCGGCAGCCGTCAGGCCATGGTTTTGGAAAATCAGCCGAAGGAAATCATCATCATCGGAGCGGGTGCCATCGGCATCGAGTTTGCGTATTTCTTTAACGCCTTCGGCTCGAAGGTAACCGTCGTGGAAATGATGCCGAATATCCTGCCCGTCGAGGACACCGAGGTGAGCCAGACTCTGGAAAAATCGCTCGCCAAACAGGGCATCAAGCTCCTCACCGGCACGAAGGTCGATAAAGCCGAGACAACGAACAAGGGCGTGCGGCTCACCGTGAGCGGCAAGGCCACGGAAACTCTCGAGGCCGACATCGCGCTGGTCGCGATCGGCGTTTCACCTCTCATGCCGAAGGGCGTGAAACTGGAGACCGATGCCAAAGGTTATCTCAAAACTAATAACAGCTATGAAACCAGCGTCAAAGGCATCTACGGCGCGGGCGACATCATCGGGCCACCATGGCTCGCGCATGTGGCCAGCTACGAAGCCGTCCAGTGCGTGGAAGGCATGTTCGCCGGCAAGAAGCCGAAAAAAGTCACCGTGTTTCCTGGTTGCACCTATTGCCAACCACAGGTCGCGAGCGTCGGTCTCACCGAGCGCGCGGCGGTCGAAAAGGGTCTCAAATTCAAGGTCGGTAAGTTCCCGTTCATGGCCAGCGGCAAAGCGCTCGCGGTCGGCGAGAGCGAGGGGTTTGTGAAACTCCTCGTCGGCGAGAAGCACGGCGAAATCCTCGGAGCGCACATCATTGGCGCAGACGCCACTGAGATGATTGCCGAGCTTGGTCTCGCGATCAATATGGAGGCCA
>JAPLTI010000123.1 GCA_026398285.1 Verrucomicrobiota bacterium | reverse complement strand
GTGTCGCTTTGGACTTCGTGGCAGAAGAAACGGCACGAAGCGGCAGGCAATACGTCGTCTTTGCTCGCGGTATCACTGGCCGCTTGGATCGGCTCGCTGCCGCTGACGGTTTTTTATTTTCACATGGTTTCCGTTTCCGCTCTGGCAGCGAATCTTCTCGTCGTGCCGTTGTCGTTTCTCATCATGGCCACAGCCGTCCTTGCCTTGACCGGAGGAGTTGCCAGTGCGGCCTTGGCAGCGGTTTTTAACAACGCGAACCTCGTCTTCACAAAAATTCTGGTCTTCGTGATTCAAGCAGCGGCGGCCTTGCCGGGTTCGTTTCTGCCGATCGGAAGCTGGCAGACGGCGCCCGCCGCTCTCACGGTGTTTGATTTCGGCTCCGGCGGCGCAACAGCAATCGAAAGCGGAGGGAGGCTCTGGCTTGTGGACTGCGGGTCGCGTTGGGATTTCGAAAACATCCTCACGCCATGGATGCGCAGCACAGGCCACTGGAAGCCGGATACTCTCGTGCTCACGCATGGCGATGCCGACCACATTGGCGGAGTGGGCACTCTTCTCGACACGAATGCGCTTCCGCGAATCATCGACTCCCCGCTTACCGACCGCTCGCCAGTGCGTCGCCGCCTCCACGCGGCGATGGATGCCGCTGCCTTACCCGCATCGAAAGCGCGCTCGGGGGATCATTTTGAAATCAGCCCATCTTCTTCGCTGAAAATCCTGCATCCACCGGAAGGTCTCGTTGCCGCAACAGCGGATGACAAATCCCTCGTCGCTTTGCTCGAGTCTGGTGGAACACGTATACTGTTTCTCTCGGACGCCGGGCCGACGACATTTCAATGGCTTCTGGAGAACCAGAGCGCGGAAATCCTGGCCGATATCGTGATTCTGGGTCGCCACAAGTCCGGAGCGCCCCCCGAGGCGACGTTTCTCCGTGCCGTGAATCCCTCGCTTGTCGTGGCCACAGCGGCGGGTTTTCCCTCAAACGAACCGATCGATGAGCAATGGGCCTCTATGGTGGAGAGCCTCGGCATTCGCCTCTTCCGGCAGGATCGCACCGGAGCGGTCGGGATACGCTTGGAGAAAGAAAGCTGGTCTGCCGAGGGATTTCTCGATGGTGTGACCTTCAAGCGATGACCACCCGTGTGCCTTCCGGCACGAGATCGAAGAGTTCCGCGATGTCGGCATTCCGGAGGCGGATGCATCCGTGGCTGGCCGGCGTTCCGATCAGGTCCTCGCGATTCGTCCCATGGAAATAAATGTAGCGGTCGCGGGTATTGGCGTTTTGCTCTTCAAGGCCTGAGAGCCATAGAATGCGTGTCAGAATGCCGTCATGCTCGCCGCCGGGAGCGGCAAGGTTCCCGGTGGGTTGGCGGCTTTTGAATTCCATCCACAATGGCGCGTCGGCACCGATTTTTTCCTGAACGGCAAAATGTCCCGTTGGCGTCTTGAAGCTGCCGGGCTCAAATCCCACGCCGAACCGCGATGTGGAGACCGGCCAGGATTTGATCAACTCGCCGCGATGTCGCAGGTCGAGCATCTGGCGTGGGATATCCACTCGCATCTCCCAGTCTTCCGAGGATTGCCGTGCGGGCATGTCCGGTGTCATAATTTTCGAGTATGTCAAAATCCCATAGAGTCGCAATCGTTGGCGCATCCGGTGCGGTCGGAGTCGAAATGCTCCGCGTCATGGAACGCCGCAACTTCCCCGTTGCCAGCCTCCGCTTGCTGGCCTCACCCCGATCTGCCGGAAAAACACTCACTTTCCGTGGTGAAGAAATCACGGTGGAACCACTGCATTTAAATTCCTTCGAGGGGATCGACATCGCGCTCTTCAGCATCAAGCCGTATCGGGAGCCGGTGCGCGCGCCATCGACGAACTCCGGCATCAGACCGAAGCCCTCGCAAAGGGCCATCCTATCGTGAAGAAAATTTTTCCGCATCAGATCGCGTTCAATGTCATCCCGCAGGTCGATGCCTTTTTGGATACCGGCTACACGAAGGAGGAAATGAAGATGGAAAACGAGGGGCGTCGCATCATGCACCTGCCTGACTTCAAGGCCTCCGTGACCTGTGTGCGCGTTCCCGTTTACCGCGCCCACTCGGTGGCCGTGAGTGCCGAGTTTTCAACGCCTATTTCGCTCGAAGAGGCTCGCACAGCTCTCAAAAATGCGCCCGGACTCCAATTCGTGGAGGATGGATACCCCATGCCGCTCGACTGCGCCGGGAAGGACGACTGCTTTGCCGGACGTCTCCGCCGCGATTGTGCGATGGAAAATGGCATCGCCTTCTGGGTCTGCGGCGACCAGTTGCTGAAGGGTGCCGCGCTTAATGCCATTCAGATCGCCGAACTCCTCTAAAATGAAAATCGATCGGCTTATCTCCCTGCCACCTGCCATGTCGGCCTACTTCCCCGGCACGGCCGAGGGGGCGGGATGGTTCGCCGCGTGTGACCCCGCGGGCAGCAAGCTTGGCTCCGGCGGAGGCGTTGCCCACCTGCTCGCTGAGGCTTGGCGCAGCAAAGGCGGGAATGAGCCTTTCGAGGAATGGTGCGACTCGCCGTCGCTCAAACTCACCCTCATGGCTGGTGGACAAAGCCGCCGCCTGCCTGCCTACGCTGCCACCGGAAAGATCCTCATGCCGTTCCCCGCCTTGCGATGGGCGGATGGCCAGCGACTCGACCAGACGCTGCTGGATGTGCAGATGCCCGGCTTCGGCCACATCGCCGCCCGCGCGCCCTCGCAAAGCCGTGTCATGGTTGCCAGCGGTGATGTTCTCCTGCGATTCCCTCCTCGCCTTCCCGCCATGCCGGATGCTGACATCCTTGGCCTTGGAATGTGGGTGGATGCGCACACCGCCTCGCACTTCGGGGTTTTTTTCACCCCCAAGTCCAGTCCCGAGGAACTCGCTTTCTTTCTTCAAAAGCCCAAGCCGGACGAAATCACCAAGCTCGCCGCCGACCATCTCTTCCTCGTCGATACCGGCCTCTGGTTGCTCAGCGCCAAGGCGGTTTCTGTCCTTTTTAAAAAGTGCGGATGGAATGCCAAAGCAGGCGCATTTGCCAAAGGCGTGCCGGATTTCTACGAACTCTACGCCGGCATGGGTCCGTGCATGGGAAGCCGTCCCGCCGCGCATGATGACGACATCGCCAGCCTGACCTGCGCGGTCGTTGCCCTCCCCGATGCGGAATTTTACCACTTCGGCACCAGTCGCCAGATGATCGAATCCGTCTCCGCGCTTCAAAACCGCAGCCTCGACCAGCGCGGCCAATCCCACCTCTCGCTGAAGCCCCATCCGGACATGTATGTCCTGAATTCCGACTTCGCCTTCAGCTCGCGATCCAGCGCCAACAAACTCATCTGGGTCGAGAATTGCATCCTTCCGGCGACGCTCCCGCTCACATCCGAAAATGTTTTGACCAACCTCCCGCCGGAAATCGGAACGCTTTCCCTCGCCCCCGGAGTCTGCGTGGACACCCCGCCTGTGGGCGAGTCCGCGCGCTGCCTGCGAGTGTATGGATTTGACGATTCCTTCAAAGGCGCGATCGGCGATTCATCCACCGAATGGCTTGGCGAACCCTGCGAGCTTTGGTTCCAGCGGCGCGGCATCACTCCAGGGGATTGCG
>JAPLTI010000040.1 GCA_026398285.1 Verrucomicrobiota bacterium | reverse complement strand
CTTTTGTTGGTTGGCGCTGGATTGTCGCTTCTGGCTGTGGTTTTTCCGCGATGGGCGCTGCCTACCGCCCTCATTCTCTTTCTTGGAGCCGCTGGAGCCGTCGTCGCCGTGCAAACCGGCGAACGGGAGGAGCATCGCCTGCCAAAGACGACCGGTGAATTGCACGAGGCCTTTGAAAATCACGAACACGCCGGCAAACGCGCCCGCAATTTCTCACTCGCTGCGGCATCCCTCGCCGTGCTCACCGTTCTCTCGACCCGCTGGCGGTTTGTGAAACGCTTCCTCGCCGGAGCCACTGCTGTGGTTGCGCTCATGACCGCCTACCATGTCGCCCAAGCAGGTCACTACGGCGGCGCCTTGGTTTATGAACATGGTCTTGGCGTCGGGAAAACTCCTCCTCCTAAAAAGCCATGAGCGAGCTTTCTCTCAGCCCGGTTCCATCCGCCCAGTCCGAATCCGAGCTTCCCCTCACCACCTCTAAAAAAGGCCGCCGCACGCGGAGATTCGGCGTCGAGCAACATTCGCGCCCCCCGCTCGCCCGCATGCTGCGCATTCACGATCTCATCAGCCGCAACTCGCATCCGAACTGCACCTCCATGGCGGCGGAATTCGAGGTTTCCTGCAAGACGGTTATGCGCGACATCGATTTCATGCGGGATCAGAGGCAGCTCCCGATCGCCTACAATGCCTTGAACAGGGGATTCTGCTACACAAAGCCGGTCTCCGCCTTTCCAAGCATGACGATGACCGAGGGCGAGATCGTTGCCCTCCTCGTGGCTCAGAAATCCCTCGAGCAATACAAGGGCACCGCGTTTGAGAAACCGCTCAACTCAGCCTTCCAAAAAATGACCTCCAACCTCGAGGAGGAGGGCTTCTTTTCCTTTCAGGATTTGAATGCCGCCATCTCGTTCCGCCCAGTCGGTTACGCGATCCAGGAACTCCGCGTCTTTGATATCCTCTCTCAGGCCGTTCTGGAGCAGCGCACGGTGGAGTTCGATTACTTCAAGCTCACCGGTAAAAAAGCCGAGCGCCGCCGCGTGGAGCCCTACCACCTCGGTTGCATCGACAATCAGTGGTATCTCATCGGCAATGACCTCGTCCGCGCCGGCATTCGCACTTTTGCGCTCACCCGCCTGAGCAATCCGAAATTGCTCAAATCGATTTTCCAGCGCCCGAAAAATTTCTCTATCAGCGACATGATGGCCTCCAGCTTCTCGGCCTTCGAGACGCCCAAGCCGACCCGCGTGGTCGTGCGCCTCGACGCCTTCGCCGCCCGCCTCGCCTCCGAGCGCGTCTGGCACAAATCCCAACGCATCAAACCCGTCGCCGGCGGTGGTGCCGAACTCACCCTCGAAGTCGGCCTCGCTCCCGATCTGGAAAACTGGATTCTGGGGTGGGGGACTCATGCCAAGGTTCTCGAGCCACATGAACTCTGCGAGCGCATCGCCTCCATCGCCCGCTCGATGGCCCTCCAATACAGCCTTTGAATCCCCTCGGAAACGGAATCGTCACACTCCACGAGTTGTCGATCCGCTTCGTTCCGAGTCGCCTTGCCGAATGAACACAAGACTTCGCGCCGCCATCCTCGCCTTTTTTGTTTCCACTCTGCCCGCGCAGTTGTCGGCATTCTCCATCGTCTCCTACAATGTGGAGAACCTTTTCGATCTCGATGGCACTGCCAGCTATGAGGACTACACCTCCGATAAATACACTCCCCGCCATCTTCTGGTGAAGGCCCGCAATGCCGCCAAGGTCCTCTCCACGGTGGATGCCGGACGCGGGCCGGATGTTGTTGTTCTCAACGAAATCGAAATCGATCAAACCCCCGACGCCACTGGCCTGAAGGTCGCGGATTGGTTGGAATCGGTGAAAGGCCGCACGCTCGAGGAAATTCTCTCCACATCCCCGTTGCCTCCCGAGATCGCCACGCTGCCTGCCGAGTTCTTCCTCCTCAAGGCTCTCGAGGACGCTGGCCTTGGCCGCTACCACCTCGCGATTCCCGACGAGCCTCCCGGTTCCCATGAGGACGGCCGCTCCCGCTCCGTCAAAAATGTGATCCTCTCCCGCGTCACAGCCGGCAAAACCCACCACACGCTCAACGCCCGCGCCATCCTCGAAGCCCAACTCGATGTGAAAGGCCATCCGCTCACCGTCTTCGCGAACCACTGGAAATCCGGCGCAGGTGATCCCGCCAACGAGCGCATCCGCATGGCAAATGCCAGCACACTCCGCGACCGGTTGAACGACATTTTCAAGCAGGATTCCGCAGCGGATGTCATTCTCGCGGGGGATTTCAACTCCCACTACAACCAGACCCTCCGCTATCCCGACTTCAAAAAATCCGCCATCAATGATGTGCTCGGTTCACAGGGCAACGAAACCGCCCTCGAAAGCGGCAAAGCGGATCTCTATAATCTCTGGTTCGAACTCCCCCCCGAAAAGCGCGGGAGTGATGTTTACCAGAACAAATGGGGAACCCTCATGCACCTCATCGTCTCGCGCGGCCTCTACGACAACAAAGGGCTGCAATATGAGGATAGCAGCTTCGAGGTGGTCGCGATCCCCGCCCTCAACGCCGACCCGCTAGGCCGCCCACTCCGCTGGTCGCGCGGCAGCACCCCTGCCGGTTTCTCCGACCACTTCCCCATCCTGGCCCGCCTGCGCGTCGCCGATTCCAAGTCATCCGGCAAATGGATGCCCCTCACCAAACCCTCAACCGCCGACGCCGAAAATGTCCCGCCCGTGCGCGAAGTCTCCGCCGAAGAAATCCTCGCCAACGCCATCAACCCCGCCAACGAACCGCCCAAAACCGATTTCCGCAAGCCCGAATGGCTCGGTAAAGTCTTTCTCATCGACGCCCCCGCCCAAGTCGGCAAACGCGGCATCGTCACCGTCGATCTGAACGGCATCACCTACAACCTCTTCAGCCCCGACAAAAATGCCCGTGACCGCCTGCGCGATCTCGCAAAGACCCACTCCAAGCTCCGCTTCCACGCCCAGCTGAACATGTTTAAAGGCGAGTGGCAGTTCTTCCTGCCTGCAGCCGATTGGATCCTCGAAAACGATTAGTCCTGCAACCCCGCGCGGCAGCGCGCAAACCTTTGGAGGGTCAACCTCCGGCTTGACCCAAGACTGAACGACTTCCCAGCACGTCGCATTGCACCCATCACGCCGTGCGCCGCCACGACCGAGACAGTGACACCCTCTGGGACGCCGCTTCGCGGCTGAAAAATGGGTCATGCGGGACGATGGACCCTCCCAGATTCACGAATCGCGCTGCCGCGCGGGGCGCCAATGAGGTGGCCGTGGTTCTTTTAGTCAGGGAAGGCTATCGGCGCCGACCTTGGGGGGCACCTCGCCCGTTTGCCTCAATGCGTGTGTGAGCAAATGCAGGCGTATTCGGCGTATTTGCAATCCGGGCAATTCGAGAGGTTGAGCGTGAACTTTTCGACCATTGCTTTGGCATCCGGGCTGGGCTTGATCTGAACGACAACCGGGAAGTTGTTGCCCTCAGGGACGGTTTGCTCGGAAAGAAATGCGGTTTCGGTTTTGGCGAAGGTCATTTTGACAGGAGCGGAGCGTTCGCCGGTTGTGACTGTGACGACTTGCGCGGCGGGAGCGATGGGTTTGAAAGCATCATCGACAAAGGTGATCTGAACTTTGCGATCCGCTGTGACGAGGAATTCCGCGTGCGGTTCGATGGAGGTGAGGATGCGGCCGCCGTTCGGGCCGGGCTCTTTCTTTTCATGGCTATGGTTTTTGCCCGCATGGAGTGTTAGCGAGGTCAGGATGGCGATTGCGAGTGGCAGGATGCGTGTGGTTTTCATGTTTGGGTGTTTGGTGAGGTTTTATTGCGAAGCGGCGGCTTGGCGCGTGATGGCGCGCAGAGCGGCCGATTTGGCGAATTTGAAGAAAATCAAAGGCGTAATCAGGAAATCGAGGAGTGTCGATGAGATGAGGCCGCCGACAATCACCACGGCAACTGGATGCAGGATTTCCTTGCCGGGCTCATTCGCGGCCAGAACGAAGGGCAGCAGTGCTATGCCGGCGGAGAGGGCTGTCATGAGGACTGGAACCATCCGCTCGAGCGTGCCCCGCTCGACCATTTGGGGCGATGAATCCGACCAATGTGGCGATACTTATGTTGTCCACGACCAGCCATGTGAGGACCAGGCCTCCAAGGAGTGCGAGCGGGATGTTAAGCAAAACCTGGAGGGCCAGTGAGAGGCTCTGGAAATAGCCGTAGAGGAGAAAGACGACTACCAAGAAAACAGCGAGGCTGAGGATGGCTATGCGCCAAGTGGCATCGCGCTGGGCTTGGAATTCGCCCTCGTAGGTTACGAAGTAGCCCTCGGGGAGTTGCACTTTGGCGGAAACCTCCCTCTGGAGCTTGTTCACAAGTGCTCCGACATCGCGCACGGTCGGTTTGATGGCGATGGTGAAACGACGCTGGGCATTTTCGCGGAAGATCACATTTGGGCCCTTGGCCTCGCGCACATCCGCCACGGCGCTCAGAGGGAAGTAACGGTCACTGTCGGCTTGGATGGGAAGCTGGGCGATGCGTTCCGGCGAGTCCCGCCAGGCCAGAGGCAGGCGGAGCACAAGGTTGATAGCACGCTGATCCTCCCTCAGTTCGGCGATTTCTTTCCCTCCGATGAGTGTGCTCAGGCGCGTGTTGAGATCTCCGGGTGCGATTCCGTAGCCCGCACAGCGTTCGCGGTCGGGCTCGATCCGGAGCTGCGGGATCAAGGATTGCTGGTCGAGCTTCGCATCCTCAAAGCCGGGAATCGTCTTAGCGATCGTTTGAATCTGCGTGACGATGTCTCGAAGGGTGTCGAGATCGGGGCCGAAGACCTTGATGGCCACCGGTGCTGATACACCACTCATCATGTGCCCGATTCGGTCGGCCAGGGGACCTCCGACTACGGCAAACACGCCAGGAATCGACTTCACGCGGGCTCGGATGTCGTCGAGGATTTCTTGGCGGGAGCGTTCCTTGCCGCGGCGTTGGGGGCTCCGGAAGTCCACATCGAATTCGGCGGTCGAGACGGGAACCACATGGTCGCCGCGTTCCGCCCGCCCAAGGCGGCGGCCGACTTTCTGCACTTCAGGCACGGAGAGTATTTGCTCTTCGATGACATCCGAGATGCGGTTCATTTCATCCAGCGAGGTCCCGGGCGCCGATGTGGCGGCAATAAGTGCCGTCTCTTCTTTGAAGGAGGGGAGAAAATCCTTTCCCAGTTTGGGGTAGAGGGAGAATGCGGCGAGCACGGTCACTCCAAGCCCGGCCAAAACCGGCCAGGGATGTTCGAAGCCGATTCGCAGGGCGGTGGTTTGCAAACCCCTTTTCATGACTCGCACAATCCAGGCGTCCTGATGTGCGACGGCTGGCTTGGGATTCAGGAGCAACGAGCAAAGGACTGGAATCAAAGTGAGGGAGACCAGAAAAGAAGCCAGCATGCTGACGATGGTCGCCACGGCAATCGGGGTGAATAATTTCTCTTCGACGCCTGTCAGCCCGAGCAAGGGAACGAAGACCAAAACGATGAGGAGTGTTGCGTAGAAGATGGAACTCCGCACTTCGCACGAAGCTCGGGCGATGACTTGAATGCGAGGTGCTGGCTCGGGCCGCGCGGCGTTTTCCCTCAGGCGCCTAAAGACATTTTCGACATCCACTATGGCGTCATCCACCACCATCCCAATGGCCACGGCCAATCCGCCGAGCGTCATGGAATTCACGGAAATCCCGAACCATTGGAAGGTGAGCATCGTCATTCCGAAACTCATCGGGATCGCTGTGAGGGTGATGAATGTTGTTCGGAAGTTCAGGAGGAACAAAACCA
>JAPLTI010000031.1 GCA_026398285.1 Verrucomicrobiota bacterium | reverse complement strand
GGTGGGGCTGGCGACGGTCGATTTGCGGATCGCCATGGTTTTTGCCTCTTGCCCGACGGCGGCTGCAGCTTTTGTGATGGCCCGCCAGATGGAAGCTGATGAAGCCGTCGCGAGTGGGTCTATTGTCTTGAGCACGATCTTTTCTGCATTCGCCCTGCCGGTGGCGCTCTGGCTCACAAGATGACTTTGAAACCTCTCGTCCTCCTGCCGACCTACAATAGCGGCCCCCGCCTTGCTCAAACCCTTCGTGAAGCCCGTGCCGAGTGTGATGCTGTGTGGGTGGTGGTGGATGCCAGCACGGATGGCAGTGACACGGACGCCGAACGGATGGGCCTCGAAGGCGTGAAGTTTCTCCACCTCCCACAAAATTCCGGGAAAGGCGCCGCCGTGCTCGTGGCGCTCCAAGCCGCGAAGGCTGAGGGATTCACTCATGTGTTGGTGATGGATGCCGACGGTCAGCATCCCTCGGCGATGATCCGTCCGTTTTTTGAAATCTCTAAAAACAACCCATCCGCTTTTGTCTGCGGGGTGCCTGCATTCGGGCCTGACGCGCCGCGTGAGCGGGTGCTTGGACGCTTCGCCGGAAATTTCTTCGCCACGCTCGAGACGCTTGGAGCAGGTGCCGAGGATTCGCTCTTTGGCTTCCGTCTCTACCCGGTCGGTCCGGCTTTGGAAGTCTTGGAAAACACAAAGTGGGCGCGTCGATTTGATTTCGACACGGTTCTTTCCGTTCGTCTCACTTGGGCTGGCCTACCTTGCATCAATGTCGCCGTGCCTGTTTTTTATCCCCCGCGCAGCGAGGGCGGGGTGAGTCATTTCCGCTACCTGCGAGACAATCTCCTGCTCGTTGCAGCCCACGCGCGGCTTCTTTTGGAATGGCCATTTCAAGCCTTTCGCGCCTTGCGCGAGCCCAAGCCATGAAGAAGGTCACGATTTTTACTGATGGGGGATGTCTCGGAAACCCCGGCCCGGGTGGCTGGGCGGCGATTTTGCGTTACGGCAAACACGAGCGCGCGATCTCCGGGGGCGAGGCTGCCACGACCAACAACCGCATGGAATTGAGCGCCGCGATTTGCGCTCTCCAAACGCTCAAGGAACCCTGTGAAGTCACCATTTTCACCGATTCCCAATATCTGAGGATGGGCATTACCGAGTGGATTCACTCCTGGCGCAAGAGGGGCTGGGTGACCGCCAAGCGTGAACCGGTCAAAAACGCCGATCTATGGAAGGCGCTGGATGCCGCTTGCAAGCCTCACCGCATCGATTGGAAATGGCTCAAGGGGCATGCGGGGCACCCTGAAAACGAGCGTTGCGATGCCTTGGCAGGTGCTGAGATCGAAAAAATCAAAAATACCTACACCCGCCAGCAACTGGATGCGCTCCTCAAGGATTTCCGCAAAGTCGATGAGGAGCTTTTTCCGCTCTGAGGTAGCACCTCAGCGGCCGATTTCCCGCAGGCGTTTTCCAGACATGAGTTTTCTCTCGATCGCTTCGAGCGAGATGCCTTTTGTTTCGGGCACGAGGAGGATGAAGAAAATAATGAAGAGCACATTCAATCCCCCGTAGAGCAGGAATGTGTTTCCGCCGCCAATCGAGTTGATGAGGGTCAGGAAGGTTTGGCCCACGATTGCATTGACGATCCAGTTTGTTGCTGTGCTCACAGTCACGCCGAGATCGCGTCCCGAGAGTGGGTAGATTTCCGAGCAGATCACCCAGATGATAGGTCCGGCGCTCATGGCGAAACCAATAATGAAAATAAGAAGCGCGCCGATCGCTGGGTAGCCGAGGGACGGGTGCTGCTCGATGCCGGAGTTGAAAAGAACGCCCACCGTGGCCATGGCTGCACCCATGGTTATGAAGCCTGCATACATGATTGGCTTGCGACCCAGACGGTCCACGAAGGCAATCGCAATGAAGGTAGCAAGCACATTGGTTATCCCCACGAGCACGGTGCCCCACATTTGCTCGGTCTTGTCGCCGAATCCCGCCAATTCAAAAATCCGGGGTGCGTAATACATGATCACATTGATGCCGGTGAGTTGCTGGATGACTTGCAGGCCGATGCCCAGTGCGATGGCGCGGCGGAAGTTCGAATTCTGGGAGAAAAGTTGCCACCCGCTCTGCTTCACGGCCGAACTTTCTTCGATCTCTTTGATCTCCGCTGCGATTTCAGTTTCGTCCAGCTTCATGGTCCGGAAGACATCCTTCGCGCGGTCGTGGAATCCATGCAGGAAAAGCCAGCGCGGACTCTCCGGAAGTGAAAGCACGCCGACGAACATAATGGCTGCGGGAATGGCAATGACTCCCAACATCACGCGCCAGTGCCCGCCAGTCTGGCCTCCGAAGGTCGCGTAGGTGGCCAACCAAGTGTCAGCGAGAAATGCAATCAGGATGCCGATGGTAATCATCAATTGATACATCGAGATCATCGAACCGCGCACCGATTGGGGAGAGATTTCCGAAAGGTAAAGCGGTGCGGTGAACGAGGCCACGCCTACACCGATCCCCAGCAGAAAACGCGCACCAATGAGGAAGTTCTCATCCGGCGAGAAGGCGCATGCCAACGAACCCGCCACAAAGACCACCGCGCTTACTAGAATCGTCTTCCTGCGCCCGAATTTCGAGGAGAGAAAACCACTCATCAGCGTGCCGGCCACCGCACCCCACAGCAGGGCGCTCACGATGAACTCGGCCCGCGAGTCGGCTTGCAGGGGATTCAACTCCGAGAGGAAATCTTTTTTAATGAAATCCAGCGCGCCGGAGATCACTCCGACATCAAGGCCGAAAAGGAGCCCCGCCAGTGCGGCGGTGAACCCTATGAAGTAAACAACGAAGCTGATTTTACGAGGGGTTGATGGGTTTGACATATGGGGTAGGAGTAGATGCAGGGCAAATGTAGTCCTATCTTTGAAGAAATGGCAACGACGACGGCGTGATTTTGTCGGTTTCGCGGTCAAATCCTTTTGTCACCCAGGAGTGAAAATTTGAACTCTTGCGACTTTGCATTACCTTGGCGGCCTTATGAACGATTTCAACCGCTCACCCACCCGTATCCTTATTCCTGTCGCAATTCTGCTCATTGGAGCGTTTGCCGTTTTATCGTCGATGTCGGTGGTCGTTGAGAGCGGCAATGTGGGTGTTGTGACGACTTTGGGTGCCGTGCAACCCAATGCCCTGCCGGAGGGTTTTCACCTCAAGAAGCCCATCATTGACCAAGTCCACCAAATCGATATCCGCCTCACCGCGAGCCATGCGCAAGCCACCGCCGCTTCGAAGGATCTCCAATCCGTCTCCACGCAGGTGACGATGCAGTATTCGCTCAACGGCGCTTTGGCCCCGCTCATCTATCAGCGCATCGGCACGCTCAAAAAAGTTTCCGCTTCGCTCGTGGAGCCTGCCATTCAGGAATGCGTGAAAGGCGTCACGGCCAAGTTCACTGCCGAGGAGTTGGTGACGAAACGCGAAATCGTGAAGCAACAAATCCAGGATGCGCTGGGCAATTTTTTCAACGGCACCCTCCGCGAAAAGGGGCTGGAAAACGCCATCACCATCGCGAATTTAGCCATCACAGACTTTGAATTCTCGCCAGAATTCAACCGCGCCATCGAGGCCAAGGTGAAGGCCGAGCAAATGGCACTCCAGGCCAAGAATGAAAAAATCATGCGCGTCACCCAGGCCGAGGCAAGCGCCGAAGAGCGCAAACTGGCGGCATCCGCCGAGGCCTATTCCACCGAGGTCCAGGCCAAAGCCCGCGCCGACGCCATCCAGCGCGAGGCACTCGCCCTCAAGCAAAGCCCCGAAATCATCCAACTCCGCTCGATCGAAAAATGGGACGGCGTCCTGCCACGCATCAGCGGCAGCGGAGTCGTGCCTTTCCTGAATGTGGGTGAGTTCCAGGGATCAACCCCGGCAGCGCCTCCACGCTGAGCCGGCGTTCGCAAATCAGACCGCCTTCCATGGGAGGGCCATCCTCCGGCATGGCCCATTCTTCAGCCGCAAAGCGGCGTTTGAGGAGCTTGGTTCGGTCGGTATCATGCGGGGAGGTGTCTGGTAGAACTGCCGCGCCGTCCGTGATGGAAATTTGGGCCATGCGGGACGATGGCCCTCCCAGTGGTCGGTGCGCGCCGAGCGTTCTTGCATAGACAAAATTTGAACACTTTTGCGCCCTGTTTACACTGAGCGTCGCATGAACATGACAGCGGATTTTTTCCAACGCGATCCTGTGACTTGCGCGCGGGAGATGATCGGCTGCGAGCTGGTTTGGAATTCGTGACGCGAATGCCGGCGGGCGCTTCGTATGTGTATCTGAACTACGGCGTGCACTGGCTCCTGAACTTTCTAGTCAGGGGCGGGCGCGAGGATGGCTTTGTTTTGATTCGAGCCTTGGAGCCGACGCGGGGCATCGAGGAAATGACCCGCCGCCGGAATATGACGACGCTCAAGAATCTCTGCTCCGGTCCGGGCAAACTCACCCGCGCTTTGGGGATTGATGGGGCTTTTCATGGGCGGAACCTTTTTTCGGATCCAGGTGCCTCGTTGCGGCATCCGAGCGCTGCGCCCAATGTTCAAGCCTGCACGCGCGTTGGCATAACGCGCTCGGCGGATTTGCCGTGGAGGTTTGTGGCTGCTGACAGCCAGTTTCTCAGCGTGCCAGCAGATCGGAGTCTGTAGGGAACGCTAAAAAAATCAGGTGGCGAGGTGCTTTTGGACCTCTGCGCTGATCGTGCGTCCATCGGCGCGGCCAGCGGCTTTTTCGTTCACGATCTTCATGACGGCGCCCATTTCCTTGCGGCTGGTGGCGCCGGTTTCGGCGATGGCGGCTTGGACGAGTGCGGCGATTTCCTCGAGGGAGAGAGGTTGGGGGAGGTAGGTTGCGAGAATTTCGATCTCGGATTTTTCAGTGGCTGCCATTTCGGGGCGTCCGCCCTTTTCAAATGCCTCAATCGAATCTTGGCGCTTCTTAACTTCCTTGCGAACGATGGCGAGTGCCTCGGCGTCGTCGAGCGTGCTACCGGCTCCGCCTTTTTCGATAGCGGAGTTCATGAGGGCGGTTTTGAGCATGCGGAGAACGCCGAGTTTCGCGGACTCGCGTGCGAGCATGGCGGCTTTGATATCTTGGTTGATTTGGTCTTGGAAGCTCATGAGAAGTTTTAAGTTTTAGAAATTAAGTTTTAAGTTTGGCAGGGCGCACGCTGATCGAGTGGCGTGTGGGCTTGAGCCTGAAGACATCAATCGCGGCGGAGTTGCTTTTGATTGGTGTAGGAGTTTTGGATGATGTCGAAGATGCGCTGGGCGGGCAGCACGCGCGTGCTGAAGCAGTCGAGGTTGCCATCCGCTCCGATCACGGCAATGGCGAAGCCTTCGGGAACTTCGTAGGCGGCGGCTGTGCCGAGGCCGTCCGGCACGGTGAGGAATGGGATGTTTGAGCGGATGATGTCTTGCTCGCCTGAGAAGGCGGCGACGCAGAGGAGTTTCTCGGCAGCGAAGCGGGCGTAGATTTTCTGGAGCTGGCCGACTTGGGAGCGGAAGGCCCATTCGCGTGGGCTTTTGGCGATGACGAGAACCACGGGTTGTCCTCGCAGATTCTTGAGAGGCTTGGCGGAACCGGTGGAGTCGGTCCAAGTGAAAGACGGGGCCTCGCGCACGACTTCGGCTTGAAGAGGAGCAGTAAGACAAAGGGCGGCGAGAAGAGCGGTGATGGCTTTCATATTTTCATCAATTCCGCCTCTTTCGCGGCCGTGTGTTTGTCGATGTCCGCAACAAAGCGGTCGGTGAGTTTTTGGACTTCGCCCTCGGTGTCCCGGAGTTCGTCTTCGCTCATTTTGCCGTCCTTTTGAGTTTTCTTTGCGGCATCCATCGCACTGCGGCGGCTGGAGCGCACGCGCACACGGGATTCCTCAGCGATGCCTTTGACGGTCTTGGCCAAGTCGCGGCGGCGTTCTTCCGAGAGCTCGGGAATCGGAAGGCGGATGAGTTTGCCATCCACCGCCGGATGAATGCCGATGCGGGATTCATTCAAAGCGCGCTCGATGTCGCGGACCGTGGCGGCATCGAAGGGCTGAATCACAAGCAGGCGGGGTTCCGGCGCGGTGATGAGTGCGAGTTGTTTGAGTTTCATCGTGGAGCCATAGGCTTCGACATCGATGTTCTCCACAAGGGCAGGGGAGGCTTTGCCGGTGCGGATGGCGGCAAACTCTTGCGTCATGAAGGATACGGCTTTTTCCATGCCCTCCTCGGCTTCAAAAAGGATTTCTTCGATACTCATGGTGACTATTCGGATTTTTCGGAAACAAGGGTGCCCACTTCCGCGCCGGCGATTGCCAGGCGGATGTTGTCGGGCTTATTCATATCAAAAACGATGATCGGCATTTTGTTATCCATGCAGAGGCTGAAAGCTGTGGAGTCCATGACCTGAAGGCGGCGCGCGAGGGCATCCGAGTAGGTGATGTGGGTGAAACGCTTGGCGTCCGGGTTTTTCACGGGATCCGAGTCGTAGATGCCATCAACCTTCGTGGCTTTCAAAATGACCTGTGCGCCGATCTCTGCAGCGCGGAGAGCGGCGGTGGTGTCAGTCGAGAAAAAGGGATTTCCAGTGCCTGCGACAAAGATCACGACACGGCCGAGTTCGAGATGGCGTGTGGCTCGGCGGACGATGAACGGTTCGGCGAGGTTCTGCATTTCGATGGCCGTTTGGACCCGGACTTCGACGCCTTGGGCTTCGAGGGCGGCCATGAGGGCGAGGCCGTTGATGACTGTGGCCAGCATGCCCATGTAGTCAGCGGTGGTGCGATTCATTCCCCGGTGGCTTGCCGTGAGGCCGCGCCAGATGTTGCCGCCGCCGATAACGATGGCCAGTTCGACTCCAAGTTTGCGGGCCTCGGCGACTTGAGAGGCGATTTTTTGGACGACTTCGGGGCTTATGCTGTCGCGGCTTCCTGGCTCGCGGAGAACCTCTCCGCTGAGTTTGAGCACGACCCGTTTGTAGCGGACATGGGATGTTTGGGACATGGGCGAGTGCCCACATAGAACCGCATCAGGGCTCCGGAGAAAAGGACAAATCAAAACGCGCTCCCGGAGTCAGCGGAAACCCCCGCAGAAATTCGGCGGCGGGCAGGCGCTTGCGACCTTCGAGTTGCACACTCAGTAGCCTCAGGGAACCTGTCGCACAGGCGACCACAAGTGCGTCGGCATCCGCTTGTAGAACGCTGCCCGGAATGCCCGAGGCAGGATCTTCGATTGCGGAGTGGATTTTTAAAACATGGCCCGAGATGCGGGCGAATGCCCCCGGCCATGGCGACATACCCCGCACCCGCAGGGCGAGTTCCGATGACGGCTGGGTCCAATCTAGAAAGCCATCTGCCTTTTTCAATTTCGGCGCGTAGGTGGCTTTTCCCGGATCTTGAGGCGTGCGGGGTGCGTTGCCCGCCGCCAGCAGTTCCAAGGCCTGGAGAAGGCATGGCGCGGCGAGCGCTGCCAGACGGTCGTGAAGTTCGCCCGTTGTTTCCTTCATCCCAATTTCCAGAGCCTCCTTGAGCAGGACATCCCCCGTATCCAGTCCCTCGTCCATATACATCACGGTCATTCCCGTGGTGGCATCCCCCGCGAGGATCGCCGCGTGAATCGGCGACGCGCCGCGATGGCGGGGCAGGAGCGAGGCGTGGAGATTGAGACAGCCGAGGTGTGGCAACTCCAAGACGGACTTCGGTAGAATCTGACCATAGGCCACGACCACCATCACATCCGGCTTCAGGCTCTGCAGCATTTCGAGGGATGCCGCATCGCGGAGCTTGGGAGGTTGATGCACAGGAATTCCTCGTTCCACGGCCAGCTGTTTGATCGCTGAGGCGCGTGGCTTCAGGTCGCGCCCGGCGGGTTTGTCGGGCTGGGTGATGACGCCCGGCACCTCGTATTTTCCAGAGTCGAGGAGGGCCTTCAAGGCGGGGAGCCCAATCTCCCCGGTGCCGCAAAAAACAACGCGCATCATTTTTAGAATCCCAGTCGTGAAGTGGCGGCCTGCCGCGCCATCTGTGCGCGGGACATCATGAGTTCCCCGGCCGTGACCTCGCGCTGGCCGAGGGATGAAGCGCATCCGGTGCAGAGATAGTCATAGATTTCCTTGTCGGGCAGGACGAGAAGAAGCTTCTCGCGCACCGGCATGGCGGTGGCGCATTTCTTGCAGTAGAGCGACGAGGCGCGAAGGCTTTCAAATTGCTGCATGGGTCAGACGGATTTCAGGTGGTTGGTTTCCTTCACACTAAATCCACCTCTCCTCTGGATCAACCTTCGTGGCGCGGCTCGAATCGCGATTGTGCTTGCCAGACCAGTATCGAATTGGTTTTTCGAAGGCCTCATTTAAAACTCACCATGTCCGACACAACCATTCTTTCCATTCGCGCCCGCCAAATCCTCGATTCGCGCGGCAATCCCACCATCGAAGCCGATGTCGAACTCGCCGGCGGAGCTATTGGCCGTGCAGCAGTTCCCAGCGGCGCCAGCACAGGTGAACACGAGGCTGTGGAGCTCCGCGATGGAGACAAAGCCAGATATCTCGGCAAAGGCGTGACCAAAGCCGTCGCCAATGTTTCCAAACTTCTCACTCCCGCTCTGATCGGCCTCGACGCCGCAGATCAAGTTTCGGTGGATAAAACCATGCTCGCAGTGGACGGCACGCCGACGAAAAAGAAAGTCGGAGCCAATGCGATCCTCGCCGTCTCTCTCG
The DNA here is from genome assembly GCA_026398285.1 of Verrucomicrobiota bacterium. Lineage (GTDB taxonomy): Bacteria > Verrucomicrobiota > Verrucomicrobiia > Chthoniobacterales > Terrimicrobiaceae > UBA967. The sequence continues at coordinate 8,677 of JAPLTI010000031.1, read as the reverse complement.
CAACCGCGAAGGCCGCCGCCGCGCAGATCGGCCAGCCTCTTTACAAATACCTCGGCGGACCCAATGCCAAGGTTCTTCCTGTGCCGATGATGAATATCCTCAACGGCGGCGCGCACAGTGACGCTCCGATTGATTTCCAGGAGTTCATGATCGTGCCAAAGGACTTCCCAACCTTCTCCGAGGCCCTTCGTGCAGGCACCGAGATTTTCCACGCGCTCAAAAGCGAACTCAAAGGCCGCAAACTCTCCACCGCCATCGGTGACGAAGGAGGATTCGCACCAGCACTCTCCAGCGCCGAGGACGCTCTAGACTCGATCGCCAAGGCCGTTAAAGCCGCCGGCTACAAATTCGGAAAAGAAATCTTCATCGCCCTCGATTGCGCCTCCAGTGAGTTCTACGACTCCGCCAAGAAAGCCTATGTCTTCAAGAAGTCCGATGGATCCAAGCGCAGCGCCGATGAACTCGTCGCTTACTACGCGGGCCTCTGCAAAAAATACCCCATCATCTCGATCGAGGACGGCTGCGCCGAAAACGATTGGGTCGGCTGGAAAAAACTCACCGACGCGCTCGGTTCGACCACCCAGTTGGTCGGCGATGACCTCTTCGTCACCAATGTGGAGTTCCTCCGCAAAGGCATCGACCAAGGCGTGGCAAACTCGATCCTCGTCAAAGTGAACCAAATCGGTTCCCTCACCGAGACCCTCGACGCCATCGAACTCGCCAAGGAAAACAAATACACGGCCGTCATCAGCCACCGCTCTGGCGAGACCGAGGATGTCACCATCGCCGACATCGCCGTCGCGACGAATGCCGGCCAAATCAAGACCGGCTCCCTCTGCCGCACCGACCGCGTCGCCAAATACAACCAACTCCTCCGCATCGAAGAGGAACTCGGCGACAACGCCATCTACGGCGGTAAAATGCGCTAAAAAAAGCGAGCCGTTTATTATCTCGCGCCAAGGGGCACGATCTTTGAATCGTGCCCCTTGTTTTTTTGAACCGGAGGGAGCGCTTGCGAATGCGTGCGGCATTCGCAGATCAAAAAAAGCGGCCCCGCGCGCAGAGGCCATTCCGCTCAAGCCTTGGGTGAATATCGTATAAGAAATTTTCTATGCCCCAGCGTCTGGAATGCCGAGCCAACTCTTGAGTGCGGCTTCTACATCGCTCATAACGCCGACATCGAACCCCGGGGCTTTGCGAACGAATTCAGTGAATTTCACCGGTTGGATGCTCTGAACATTGATGTAGCTCTGCTCACGCAACCAACGCACACGGGGCAAAGTGACCTCGTATTTTGTGCCGTCGAACTGCGTCGTAATCAATACCACGCTGGCCAAAGCAAGACGGGCATCGCACTCTGCCGCCAGCACCAGCGCATAACGCGGTTTGGCCACCAAACCCAGATCAACGAACCAAACCTCGCCGCGCTGAGGAACAGTTTTCACTTTTAAAACTCGTCAGCCAAAGCATTGCGCCGTTCGGCGGTGCTTAATATGTCATCCTCCGGGCAGTCGGCCTTTATCGGAAATGGAATAGCACGGCGCTTGATGATTTGTTTGTAAAAAAGCTCCAACGCAGCCCGAGGTTTCAGACCAATCTCCTCCAAAACAGCTTCGGCCTGCCGTTTGAGTTCAGGATCGATACGGCTTTTCGCAATAGCACTCATGGCCCCAAAGTGTCCCAAATGAGACCCCGCGTCAACCCGCCGTCTTCCAGCTTCAATCCAGTCTCCGTGCTGAAAAATCAAGTCTTTGGGGCACGGTCTTGGATCGTGCCTTTCGCATTTTCCAACTCCTTGCGTTGTGTGGGGGTGAGGTTGCCTTGGAGTGCGGCGTTGTAGTTTTCGAGGGCTTGGGTGGCGAATCCGCGCTTCGCCCAGGCTTGGGCGAGGTGGATGTGGATGATCGTTGGCTCCTCTTTTTGCTTTTGTGCAAGAGCGAGGAGTTTTTCGAGGGCGGCGATTTCGTTGGTGGGGTCGTTGGCCTCGCGGGAGATTCGGGCCTGCAGCCACAGGACAGACGGGGTGTTCGAAGCCTTGGCGGAAAGAGTCGCTGATTCCCCAGCGGCGCCGGAGATGTTGCCGGTCTCGAGGAGGGCGAGGGCGAGGAGGTAGCGGGCTTGGGTGGACGAGGGGTCCTCTTTGAGAGCGAGTTCAGCCTCTTTTTTTGTCGTGGGCCATTGCTTAAGCGCTGCGGCGAGTGTGGCGGATTGCGTGAGCACTAGGGGATCACGCGGCGCGGTCTGGCGGGCTTTGGACATCCACTCTCGGGCGTCTTTGTTTTTTCCCAGGAAGTGCATGACCATGGCGGTCTGGGCATGATGAAGAGCGGTATCCCGTTTGTTGGCAAATATGGGTTCGGCTGATGAGGTGTCTTCAGATTCCTTGCCGCGTCGATAGAGCAGGCCTTGGTTGTCAGTTTTCGCGAGATGCCACTGGGGAGATGAATTCAGCATTTCGACCAGTGGACGGGATTCTTCCAAGGGAACGGCGAGAAGGATGGATTGAAAGGGAGCGCCGCGATCCTCTTCGCGCCAGCGCACCGGCGAGGCGGCGAGTTCTCGGATCGATCGGGTATCGGGCGCGCGTGTAGCGAGGTCCGGCGAGAGAAGGCGCGCCGCCGAGAGGGCGGGGGCATTAAGGAAAACGCGTCCCTCGCCGGCTTGTTCGAACAAATCAAAGGGAGTCAGGAGCCGGATGTCCCGAATGTCACTCCGCGAGGCTTGGAATGCCTCGAAGGCGCCGAGTCCAGCGACGACAAACGCGGCAATGAGTAGTCCCCAGCGGGCGCGCTTTTGAAAGTCCGCAGGGAGTTTCTGACAAATCCACCCGATAGCTAGAAAGCCTGCAAAAACTAGCACGGCAACGCAGAGCGCCCGGGCTGCATCCGCTCCTGGCAGCCCCCCGACCGCAAAGCCTGCGGCGGCGAGGCGATCCAGCCATCCCGCGTCCTCGTCGAAACCTGCCATGGCGACGCGCAGGCTTTCAGCTCGGGAAAAAAAAGAAGGGGAGGCCGCCGCGATGGCTGCCAAGGCGCCTGCAACGATGGGGAGTCTGGATTTGCCTGTCACCGGAGAATGATCGTTTGCCATGTGCCTTTGCGCCAATAGAGTGATTGCCATGCACGGCAAGACAACCCTCGTCGCAATTATCACTATGAGTCTTTTTGGATTTGGCAGCAAAGTAAAAGCCCTCGAGGCCGGAGCACCCGCTCCCGTGCCCGTTGCGGTTGATCAGGACGGCAAGGCTTTCGCGTTTGCGGATGTCTACGCGAAGGGCATCACGCTTGTTTATTTCTATCCGAAAGCGGACACCCCCGGCTGCACGGCACAAGCCTGCTCGCTGCGGGATTCTTTCGAGTCGCTGAAAGCTGAGAATCTGCAAATCATCGGCGTGAGTCGCGACACGCCTGCCTCGCAGAAAAAATTCCAGCAGAAATACAATCTCCCTTTCTCGCACGTGGCGGATGCGGACGGCAAGGACGCCGAGGCCTTTGGAGTGGGCGGCGTGATGGGTTTGCCTGTGAGCAAGAGGCAATCATTCCTGATCAAGGACGGTCGGGTTGTTTGGATGTCTCCGTCGGCGAAAACCGGCGAGCACGCTGCGGAGGTGCAGGGCGCTCTCGACTCTCTGAAATAACCGAGGGCCTCAGCGGGCGCCGCCTTTGAGGATGGCACGCACTCCCGCCTCTGTGCCCTGAAATATGACCAGGAAGCACATGTCTTTTTCTCGGCTCAATGCGACGGCGTATTCGGGATCGATCTGGGCTGTGCGCCACTCCCCGTCGGGAATGACGATGTTCCATGGAGCGGCGCTGAAGACAGCGAGTTGAGCTTTCAGGGCAGGTAGGCCGACGACTGCCAGGGGTTGTTTTTCAAATTCCAAAATGGCGGCGGAATCGACCTTTCCGCCAAGCAGGCAAGCCGGTGTGCGGAATCCATCGAATCCCTTCAAGACAAACCAATGAGGCAAATCCGCTCAGGGCCTCGTCTGGAACCTCGGCATCCTTGAATAAGGTGCGCAGGTTGGCATCGATTCGCGATTGCTTTTCATAGTCCGCTTGTAGCTCCGGGGATTTTCCAAGCGCCTTCAACGCGCTTTGCATCACGGGCGGGACATCGCCGTTCGGATCATCGACATGGCAGGTTAGAATGCGTCGAGCTGTGGCGGGTCTCATGGAAGTGGCGCCTCCAGTTTGGAAAATTCCTCCCGCGCGGCTGTGAGGATCGCGGGAAGTTCCTTCTCCGTTTTGGCGATGATGACGGCGATCTGGTCGGGATCAAAGAGTCTGAGGTGAAGGAGGGCGAGGGCGCTCCGGCCCGGTTCCTGGATTTGATGCAGGCTGGCAAGGGTGGTGTATTTTTCCTCAGCCGACTCGGAGTGTCGCGGAAATTTATGCCCCTCGCGGAAGAGTGTCGCAAAAAATAAACGCTTCCTTCGTCTCGAGGAAACAAGGTCATTTCGAGCGGCCACACCCTGCAGGGCCTTTGAGACCATTTCCGTCGCTCCCGACGATTGACCAGTCAGGACAAAGGCATAAATCCAGCCAGAGCGCAGGAATCGCCATTCTTTAGGGAGATTGGTCATTTGGCTTTCTTGTAGGGGGGGAGTGAGCCGATCTCAAGCTCGTATTCATCCTGTTGACCAGGATAGTGTTTTCCTGGGGGTGGTTGGGAATTTACGCCTTGCGCAAGAATTGGTATCATTGATAATACCGTCTGTGCATCTTGTGCTTGATACATGTGTCATCGTTGCTGCCCTGCGTTCCAAGCAAGGAGCTTCAAATAAGATACTGCGCTGCGTTGCCTTGGGAACGCTTTCGATGTCTATTTCTGTGGCTGCACTTTTTGAGTATGAGTAGGATGTGCTTAGGAAAGATAAAATCCCTGGTTACTCCGTCAGTGTGCTCCATAGATTTCTCAATGACATTTGCGCTTTGTCACGACATCAGGAGATTTTTTTCACATGGCGACCGACTCTTTCCGATCCGGATGATGAAATTTTTCTCGAACTTGCGGTTGCGGCGTCAGCAACTCATATCGTCACATATAACACCAAAGACTTTTCAAGAGTCGCTCGGTTTGGAATCCGAGTCGTGACACCCAGCGATTTACTAAAGGAGATATAAGCCATGTCCACACTCAGCGTCAGATTACCTGATTCCATTCATCGAGAAGTTAAGGAGCTTTCGAAGGAGGATGGAGTTTCCATCAACCAGTTTATTTCTTTGGCTCTTGCCGAGAAGGTGTCGGCATTGCGGACGATCGAATACCTGAAGCGAAGAGGAGTTGGAGGTTCGGCGGCGCACATGCTTTCCATTTTGGATTCGGCACCGGATGTCGAACCAGACGAGTGCGACAGAATAAAGTAAACGCCGCTTTGATGCGGAGGGGCGATTTCGCTTCTGGGAATCGATGGGCTTGGAGTTTGTGGATCGTTGATCGAACCCATTTGCCCGAGCGGGCAAAGAGGATGGATTAAAGGAGAGGTAGATTCTATGCCGATAAGCCGAGCCGAGGAGTGGCTGCCCCGCATGGACTCGAACCATGAATAATGCCTCCAAAGGGCACTGTGTTACCATTACACCACAGGGCAAAGTGGAATTAGATATTGCCCGGAGAGCGGCCGGGACGCAAATGTTTTCCATGAACAAAAAAACGCGCAACCGACTTTTGGCTCTGGGATGCCTTCTCGTCTTCCTCGCACTAGGCGCTCTCTTTTACATCAACTGGGTCGTCCAGCGTCCCTTTGCGGTCATTGTTTTTCTTGCGGACAACCTCACGCCATCCGTTCTGACGCCAGCCAGAAATTATCAAGGCGGCGCGGATCACCGCCTGCAGATCGAGAAGTTTCCAAACATCGCACTCGTGACAACGCATGCGAATGACTTCGCGGTTCCAGATGCCGCTGCGTCTGCGAGCTCGATTGCCACTGGCCAAAAAGGCAACAACGGCGTGCTCGGGGTGAACCAAGGCAAGGGCGCGTTGCCGAATCTTGTCGAAATTGCGCGCCAGCGTGGACGCGCAACTGGCATTGTTTCGAATGCCTCGATCACCGATGCCACGGCGGCTGCATTCTATGCGGGAACCTCCGACCCTCTCGACTATCCGGTCATAGCCCGCCAACTCGCCGAGGCGCAGGGAGTGGATGTCATCATGGGCGGTGGCGCGGCGGATTTTTTACCCGATGCGCAGGGGGGACGCCGCAGCGATGCGAGGGACCTCATTCAGGAGATGCGTGAAAAAGGCTACGATGTGGTGCGTTCAGAGTCAGAACTCGAGGGCACACCGTCATGGCGAAGCCCAAAAACACTCGGTCTTTTCAGTATGGGGAATCTGAATTTTGCGGATGAATTCGCGGCGGAGGCAGGTCAGCCCACATTGTCCACGATGGTGCGAAATGCCATTCGGCTCCTCCAATACAATGCCCGCGGATACCTGTTGATCGTCGATGCCGGTCTGGCTGGAAAATCCGCCGCGCAAAACGAAGGTGAGCGAACCCTGCGTGAAATCCTCGCACTCGACGAAGCCGTGGCCGAGGCGGTGCGCTATGCGGGGCCGAAGGCTCTGATCCTCGTCGTTGGAAAACGCAATGTCGGAGGCCTGCGGCTCAATGGTTATCCCTTCCGCAACGATAAGGGTGCCGGCCTTCTAGGCATCAACGCCCAAGGCGCGCCATCGATCACATGGTCTACCGGCCCCGAGTCGGGCACGCGCACAAGCCCGGAGGGGCCTGTTTCCACCGAGCCTGCCGCGAGCAAGCGCGCTGCAGCTATCGGAGTTGCGGAGGATGCCATCGCTGTCGGCAGTGGCCCGGGCTCGGAGGCGCTCAAGGGATTTCAGGACAACACGGAGATCTTCCGCATCATTCACAAGGAACTCTGAGTTCTACTTGCAGGCAGCCGCTTTTCCAGCGTCAGTCGGGTTCCCCGGACTTGGGGAGTGTATTCAACGAGGTCAAAGACCTCGCGAATTATGAAAACGCCGAGGCCGCCAGGTTTGGTGACCTGGATGTCTTGGGATGGAATTGTTAGTGGAACGAAGGTCCTGCCGTAGTCCCGTAGAACGAAGCGCAGGCGGTCTTTCAGCCATTTCATTTCGAGTCGCACGGGTTTGATGAAGCCCTCGTGCGCGTGGCGGATGATGTTCGTGCAGGCCTCGTCGAGAGCCATGACGATTCTCGCCTCATCCTCCTCGTTGAATCCCACTCCCGCTAAAAACTCCCTCGCACAGTCGCGTATCTCGGCCAACCGGGAAGGTTCACCAAGGAAAGTGATTTTGCGCGGAGCTTTCATTTTTCCACCATCGCGCTGTCGACATCTAACCTTTGCTCTTGGCGGCCAGCATTGCGAGGCGGCGTCTTTTTGCGGCATGGATGCTTCGTGTCGTCCACTCCCACAATATTAGCGTCACGGGATAAGTCACAGCAGCCAGAAGCAGGCCTCCGGGAATGATACCGACCAGAAACGGCATTGGAGTGCCCGAGAGAGATGCGAGGAGGTCAGGGTCCTTGAAATGCATCGGCGTGCGGCCGGTCAGGAAACACCCCAAGCGGTATTGAAAATAGACGCAGAATGGAAAGGTGAACGGATTGCTGATCCATGTGCCCGCGATGGCAGCGGGGATGTTTGCCCGCAGGAAAAACGCGGTGAGTGCGGCTGCGATCATTTGGACTGGCAGAGGCATGAGTGCGAAGAACGCGCCGATTGCCATGCCGGTGGCAAATTTCTGCCCTGTGGGATGCCAAAGCTCATTGGCAAAGAGTCGGTCTCCGAAAACGCGATGTATCCATGTGCCACGAATTTGTTTTGCGCGCGGCAGGTGGCGCAGATACCGGCCAAGTTTGGTGCGCCGCCACTGTATGGGTTTCATTTTCTCAAAAGGGTCTCCGTGGTCTTGATGCTTGCCACTCAAGATTGCTTCTGATTTTTTTCAAGCAACATGAAAAAAATCGAAGCCATCATCAAGCCCTTCAAAATGGAGGACGTCAAGGAAGCACTGGCCGAGGTCGGCATCGAAGGAATGACCGTCAGCGAGGTCAAGGGATTCGGCCGTCAGAAGGGGCACACCGAAATTTATCGCGGCAGCGAATACACGGTGGATTTTCTCCCCAAAGTCAAAATCGAGCTCGTCGTGAGCGATGCCATGGTCTCCAAGGCTGTTCAGGCGATCACTACAGCGGCAAAGACTGGCAAAATCGGCGATGGCAAAATTTTCATCCTTCCGATCGAGAATGCCATCCGCATCCGCACCGAGGAAACCGGCGAGAGCGCTGTCTAAGGGAGCAATCGCTTGGCGCTCCCTGAATGGCTGATCGTTATCATCCTCGGCATAGTCGAGGGTGCCACCGAGTTCATACCGGTCTCCTCGACCGGGCATTTGCTGATTTTCCAGGAATGGCTGGATTACCGGCAGAGTGATCTTTTCAATGTCGTAATCCAGAGTGGAGCGGTGCTTGCTGTCCTGCCGCTCTTCAAAGACCGCTTGCGCATGATGGCCGACTGGCGGAGTCCGCAGAGCTTGGATTTTAATTTAAAGATTCTCGTTGGCTTTCTCATAACGGTCGTAGGTGGACTCACACTCGATAAACTCGGGATTGAACTGCCTGAGACGACACTGCCCATCGCAGGTGCACTTATCATTGGAGGCATTCTTTTCATCGTGGTTGAGAAAAAACTGC
>JAPLTI010000044.1 GCA_026398285.1 Verrucomicrobiota bacterium | reverse complement strand
AACCGATGTCTGAAAGAAAATGCGGTCTTTGAAACGCCCGCCTCGTCAATGAGCCGCAGACGGGTATCTTGCATCTCTCATGATTCCGAAAACCGTGATGGATTCCCCAGAGGCCGGCTGGCGCTTCGATAATACCTATGCTCGACTGCCTCAGCAGTTTTACACTCGGACAAACCCCACGCTTGTCCGGTTGCCTGCGCTGGCGCTTTTCAATCGCTCGTTGGCCGAGGCCATGGGACTGAGGTCGGATGTTTTGGAATCGGAGGAATGCATCGCCGTTTTTGCTGGAAACGCCATTCCGCAAGGCGCTGAGCCGATCGCGCAAGCTTACGCTGGGCATCAGTTCGGGCACTTCAACATGCTTGGCGATGGACGGGCGATTCTGCTGGGAGAGCACCTGGGGCCGGGTGGATCGCGATGGGATATCCAACTTAAAGGACCAGGGCGCACGCCCTACTCGCGCCGGGGCGATGGCCGCGCGGCACTGGGGCCTATGTTGCGGGAATACCTCATCAGCGAGGCCATGCATGCGCTGCGAATTCCCACCACGAGGAGTCTGGCGGTCGTGCTCACCGGTGAGACTGTTTTTCGCGAGGAAGAGTTGCCGGGTGCAGTCCTGACGCGTATCGCAGCCAGCCACATTCGCGTTGGCACTTTTGAGTATGCCGCCATGCAGCAAAATCCAGAGTCCTTGCGAGCGCTTGCGGACTACACAATCCACCGCCACTACCCTGAGATGGCAGGGTCTCCGAATCCCTGCATTTCTCTTTTGGAAGCGGTGATCGAGCGACAAGCCTCGCTGGTCGCGAAGTGGTTGCTGGTCGGTTTCATCCATGGGGTCATGAATACCGACAACATGGCGCTTTCAGGCGAGACGATCGACTACGGTCCCTGTGCTTTCATGGACACCTATGATCCCGCGACAGTCTTCAGCTCGATCGATCGCAACGGGCGTTATGCCTATGCCAACCAGCCGGGCATTGCGCATTGGAACCTTGCGCGTCTGGCCGAGGCGCTGTTGCCGCTTTTTGATTTGGATGAAAACAAAGCGGTCGAAATGGCCAAGGAGTCGCTCGGGAAATTTCCAGACCGCTTTCAGCATCACTGGATTTCCGGGATGCGGGCGAAACTGGGTTTGTTCAACGAGGAGGCAGGCGATGTCGCGCTTGTCGAGTCGCTCCTGCAAGGGATGCAACGCAGCCGAAGCGACTACACAAACACCCTGCGGGCGCTGGATCCCGAAAAGGTGTGCGGCATTGATGCCGCTTGGCATGCCGACTGGAGCGCCCGCTTGGCCCGCCAGCCTCAGACTTTGGAAGAGGCGAGGTGTCTCATGCGTAGCAACAATCCGGTCGTGATTCCTCGAAACCATAAAGTCGAGGAGGCACTGGAGGCTGCATGTTCCAACGGGGATTATCAGCCTTTGCACCGATTGCTGGCGTCGCTTGCGAATCCTTTTGAAGAGGGGCCCGAAAAGGAAGACTACCGCGAGTCATCGCCGAATGGCTCGGCTGGCTACCAGACTTTTTGTGGGACCTGACCGAGCCTACTCATCACCAGCCGAGAGGGTGCGACGGACGAGGAGATCAATGATGTGGCGGTCGAAATCGGCGGCGATGTTTTGGCCGGTGCTGGCGAAGAGCGGGACGAGGCCATCATCGAGGACGAACTCCCAGAGTTTTCCGCAGCGTGGAATTTCATCGACATGAGTGAAGACCACATGCGTGGCTCCGAGTGAGCCTGCACGCGTGTAGGCCTCTTGGATCAATTGGCGCTCGTAGGCGGCGTTGACGACCAACACGCGGGATTCGATGCCCAGTTCGTCGAATGTCTTTTGCAGGTGGCGGACATTTTTTCCAGTGAGGACCATCCCGGGAATGTCGAAATAGAGATTCGTATCCTCATCGAGTTTTTTGAGTTCTCCACGGGTGCGGAGGAGTTGCACACCCAGTGCCTCGCAGAACATCGCCAGTCCTTCGCTGGAATTTGGTTCATCGGCTTCGAGCTTCATAACGCAAGCCTGACGGCCGCGCAGAAAAATATCCGAGGCGAGTTGTTTGCATAGCGCGGTGGTCGAGCCAGATCCCGGCGAGCCAAAAAATGCGACGCGGTTTGACAGGGCGAGGCTGCGGCTTGGTGCGCGGTCCCGCATGAGCATCGCAAAGTGGGAAATGGCGGTCTGCAGCGGTTGTTCGTTCAGTTGACGTGATTCGGGACGCTCGCCGAATTGTGCGAGAAACTCGCCCGGTATTCCGGCTTTCGAGAGAATCGTCCAAAGGCGACCAGTGGGGAGGTTTTTAAACATCGCCCGAACGAGGGACTCCGGAACGAAGTCCGTGTCGTCGCGTTTAGGTTCTTGCGGGCTGCGGGTCTTGCGTGCGCGTGTCGGCTTGCGTCGTTGCGATGTTTCCTGTGCCAGGTAGTCCTCATCCGCCTCGGCTTGTGTTTGCAGTTGCTCGGTGGGTTCAGGAGTCGGCGAGGGGAGGGATTGGGATTCCTCGTTGGGAATCTGCGCGATGATCTCCAGCTTGGGGGATTTTAAGAACCTGGCCAAGCCTTCACCCTCGACCTGACGCACGGAGATGACCTGGGCGGTTTCGCCGAGTTTCTCCCGGATGATTGAAGCAGCTTCCTCCGCCGACTTGACGATGAATTTGTATTTCTGCCCGGGTGTGAGGGAGACGTTTTGTTGAGCCATGGGCTAGGTGTCAGACTAGGTCGGGAAAAAAATGCCCGCAAGCCTTGGCTGCCGGGAGAAGGTCGTATGCAAAGTCTGGTGCGGCTGCTTTTTTGTCACCAGACCACCCATGACCCCTCAGCCTGCGTGGCAGCAGGGCGGGCGGGTTTATGGGATTTATAGGCAGTTGCCAATCGTGCTGGCGTGGGCTGAGGAGTTTCGATCCTTGGGGCGGTGCGAACAGAGTTTTTCAGGAGGAGTTGCTCGCTCTCGCGGCTGAGAAGGAGAAGCTTGAGAACTTTCGCTAGGACGAGTTTGCGAACCTCAGAGGACGCGGCGTGATCGGCACTTTTTACCGGGCCGGCGGCACGCAAAAAGCCGAGTGCGTCCTCCAGTTTGGCCAGAATTTGGCGTTTGCGATCCACGATAAGCTGTTGATCAGGGAATGTCGCTGCGTTCCACCCAAGCTTCGATTTTCGGGCTGATCGAGTCGAAACCTTCGGCGACAACGCCGATAGGACCTTTGGATCCTGCGGGCGCAAAAAAGCGACCATTGGGAGCCGGGGGGAAGGGGGACTTCGGGTCCGGGCGCGCGAAGGATTGCTTTCCGACGATGATCGCAGCAATGCGGTTGGAATTTTTGTCCCGCAGCTCCACCAGTGTGCCGGTTCCTTGGGAAATGCCATCTGGTTCTAGGAGTTCAAAACCCGAAAACTGGGAGGCGCCGGCTGCAATCTCTTCGCTGGGCTTCAGGTTTTTCAGGCGCTGAACGAGTTGCCCCACGGCCGCTACATTGGCTTTTTGTGGCGTTTCACCCTGAATAGTCCAAATTTCGGCATTTTTTTTGATTAAAAGGGACTCCGTGTTTGTTTTGACGAGCACTTCGGAAATCTCATTCAGATCGAAGTCGGGCATCCATCGCCTTTTGATAGCCTCGACAGCGGCTAGGATTTCCTTTCGTTCCTCCAGTTTGAGCCAGACTCCTGTTCCAACAAGTGAGGCTGAAAGAAGCAAGAGGAAGATTTTCAGCTTCATAGAAAAAAACGTGCAAAGCGGGTGTCTCCCCGTTTCACCGGAGTCTTATTTTTCCATCAGCTTCACATCGTCGAACTGCGCGATGCCGGAGCCGGGTGTGAGTTGAAGCACGAAGCGAATGAACCCGCCTTGGGTTTCGGAAAGTTCGGCGAGTTCCTTTTCATCAAATTTGACAGTGAATTCTTTTTTGACATCCACCCAGTTGGAGCCTCCTGTGTAAGTGGCAGTTTCTACTTTATTTTCACGAACGTCACGAAGGTCGCGTTTTACATCGCCACGCTCGCCTTTCGAGATGATCTCCCCGGTTCCGACTTTTTTTACGCCACGGTAAACAAGGTTGGCTCGACCATTAGTGATGGATGCTCCTTTGACTTTAAAAGAGAGGATATAGGTTTTGCCGACCTTGAGGGGATTAGTGAGTTCTTGTGAGAAGGTGAAAATATTTGGGATTTTAATAACCTTGGAATCATCTTCCGCTGGTTTGGCGAGTGCGGGTTGGGGCATGCCTTTGTAATCGAGCTTAAGGTAGCCGGCTTCTAGATAGGCTGCTCCTTCTGGCGGTTGCTGTGAGGATGAGCCAGCGGCGGCCGCTGGGTCATTTTTAATCACCGTGATGTATCCGCCGTAGTTACCGCGTCCATAGCCGAAATCCACTTCCCATCCAGAGGGAAGAAGCATGGGCTTTTCATCATCCTCGACTTTGACATCCACCGGAGCCTTGAATTTTGGCTGGGCGGCTGTGCCTTGATTGATCGCTATTGCAACCCGGCCGCTGCGTTTTCCAAAAACGAGGTCAAACAATCCATCGCCGTTGTAGTCCGCAGAGTCGATCGTGCTTCCACCGCCTGCATTGAGAAGGTTGGTCGCCTTGATGGCATCCATCGGATCTAGGGACGTCCCAGGTTCCGGCGCAGGAGTGTTTGGAGGAAGGGCGGGAGTTGCGCCATCTATCGTGATGAATGAGTTGAAAGGAATGGGTTCACCTGGCGTGAAGGGGCCGCCTTTTCCCAGGTAAACGGCAACCCTGCCGCCTCGCTCAGCGACGAGCAGGTCGTTGTTTCCGTCCCCATTGTAATCCACAACGCACGGCGAGAGTTGTTCGAGTCCCATGCCATAGGCGAGCACCGAGCGGTCGTCCGGTTCCAGCGAGGGGCGCCCAATCCCCTTACCGGGGAAAATGTGAATGCTATTGGCGGAGTAGGATCCTTCGCCGATTAGGAGGTCCATTTTGTTGTCGTTGTCCCAGTCCACCGCATAGGGGGCGAAAACATTTCCCCACCGGTCAAATCCCTTTTGCAGGACAGCTGATTCGTAGGTGGTCGGATTGCGGAAATCGGGGCGGTTTGCACCACCGCTGTTTGGGATGAGGAGCACATCCCCACCATAGTTTCCGATGAGCAAGTCGAGCTTTCCGCTACGGGAGATGTCGGCCAAATTGATTCGCTGAACACGGCGCATCGCATAAAGCTGGTCCGGGCTCAAGACAGGTGGTTGCGGCACTCCGGGTTTAACCGCTGCAGGCCGGGGAGTCGGCTTGGGAGTCGGAGTTGGCTTGCCTTTGTCTTTGGGATCCTCGGTTTCGATCGCCGAAAGCTTCAGCGGGGCAGGGTTCAGAAGGAGGGAGGAAAACTCCGCCGGACCGAATTTCGGCTCCTGCTTGGTTCCGGTGTTAAAATGCACACGAAGAAAACCCTGACCATCCATGATGGCGATATCGTTCAATCCATCCTTGTTGAGGTCGCCGGCGCTCACCGAGACGGGCATGGTTTGTTGCCCGATTTTTCCGTCCGCTCCCAGAACATTGGCTTCTTCGGTGGGCGCATTGATGATGCCGGAGCCGCTGATTCCCACCCAGACATTTGCCGTGCGCATGGAACGCTCGAAGCCTGGGTTTTGGATCAGGTTTGTTTGTGCGAAGACGAATGCAGGTGTTGATACAAACGCAATGAGGGAAGCCAAAGAGATCAGAGGGCGCATTGGGTTTCTATCTATCACTCAAATGGCAAAAGTAAAGCCGACCTGACGGATCGGATGAGATTTTTTCAAATGCGAAATGAATCAGTAGGGATCAGCGAATGCCAAGGAGGGCGATGGCATTCAAGGCGCTTGCGAAAAGGACCGCGCCCAGGAAAATACAGATCGGCAGCGTCAACACCCATGCAAGTAGAATGTTTCGCACTGTGGTCATTTGGAGGCCCGAGTTGTTGGCGGCCATCGTGCCAGCTATGCCGGAGGAGAGGACATGCGTTGTGCTGATGGGTAGGCCAAAGTGGTCCGCGACCATGATGGTGCTCATGGCCACGGCCTCCGCGGAAGCTCCTTGAGCGTAGGTGAGGTGGTCCTTGCCGATCTTCTCGCCTACGGTTTTCACGATGCGTTTGTAGCCGATCATGGTGCCGAGGCCGAGTGCGAGCGCGACGGCGTATTTCACCCAGTCGGGAATGTAATTGGTGAGTTCGTCGGCATGACGGGCCATGGCTTGTTGGTTTTTTTTGACGGCGGGATCGATGTTCAGTTTGCCGGCCTTGTCGAGTTTGCCGATGGATTTTGAAATGAGATAGAGGTCGGTGCGCACATCGCCGCGCTGGCTTGGAGGGAGGGCTTGGAATGTCTCTGCGGTTTTCAGGCGGTTGGAAATGTCGTCGCATGCGCCGGCGAGGGCGGCGAGGACATCAGGTGTTGGCGCGCTATTGGGCTTGATGAATTCAGCGAGGAGTTGTTTCGCCTGCTCGCCGGTAATTTTTTTTCCGGCCTCGCGCTCGAAGGCCTGTGAAATCGAGGCGGCTTCCGAGGCGATGCCCGCGACAGCTGTATGATCTGCCGACATCTTCAGCGCGTAGGTGCCCGGCAGGATTCCAACGAGGATGAGAACAATAAGGCCCATTCCTTTTTGTCCATCGTTGGAACCATGTGCGAAGCTGACCCCGGTGCATGTGAGCATGAGGATGCCGCGAATCCAGAGTGGCGGGGCCTTGTTTCCTTCCGGAGCTTTGTAGAGTTCGGGATTCCGGACGAGAATTTTCAGTGTAATCAGGAGTAAGGCGGCAGCGGCAAATCCTATGATGGGCGAAATGAGGAGTCCGAGTCCGACATCCATGGCTTTGGCCCAATTGACGCCTTCCGTGATCGAGTGGCTGGGGCCAATGAGGGCGTTTGCAAGGCCGACGCCGATGATCGATCCGATGAGGGTGTGGGAACTCGAGGCGGGGAGTCCGAGCCACCAAGTCCCTAGGTTCCAGACTATGGCTGAAACAAGCAGTGAAAAAACCATCGCGAAACCGGCAGCCGAACCGACATTCAGCACCAGCTCCACTGGGAGGAGGGCTACGATGCCGAAAGCCACGGCACCGGAGGATGTGAGCACGCCGATGAGATTCCAGATGCCGGACCAAATGACGGCCGGTGTCGGTTTGAGCGTATGGGTGTAGATGACAGTTGCGACGGCGTTGGCCGTATCGTGGAAACCGTTCACGAACTCGAAGCCCAGCGCCATGCCGATGGCAAGGGCGAGGAAGAAAAAGGTCAGGAAGGTTGGATCGGTGTAGGCGGTGGCAAGAATATCCATGGCAAGCGGGTTTTAAGCTGACCTCGACAGCGGTTGCCAATCTTTCAGCGTGACAATTTCGTAATGAAGCGCTGCTTGGATTTTACATCCGCTCCGGGCAGCCGATGCCGAGGAGACCGAGTCCGTGGGCGAGTGTGCGCGCTGTGATGTCGCTGAGCAGAAGCCTGCTGGCGCGGTTGGCGGGATCCGCCTTGATGACCGGGCAGGCTTCGTAGAACGAGTGGTAGGTATTGGCCAACTCGTAAAGATAGTTTGCGAGAATGTTTGGGCGGAATTCCTCCAACACGAGAGGGACCGTCTCGGCGTATTGAAGCAGTTTCAGCCCCAGGGCGCGCTCCGCAGGCTCGTTCAGGAAAATAGGCGCTGTGGGATTGGCCGGTTCCTCTGCCCGGCGGAAGATCGAGCGGATGCGAACATACGCGTTTTGCAGGTAGGGTGCGGTGTTTCCTTCGAAGGCGAGGAGCTTGTCCCAGGAGAAGACATAGTCCGTGAGCCGGTTTTGAGAGAGTTCGGCGTATTTCACCGCGCCAAGGCCAATCAGGATGGCGGTGGACTCCGCTTCGTCCGGTGGCAACTGGTCAGCGCGTGCCGCAATGATGCGGCGGGCTCGCTCGATGGCTTCATGCAAAACTTCGGCCAGACCGACATTTTCGCCGGAGCGGGTCTTCATGATCTTGCGGTCCTCACCGAGGATGCTTCCGAAGCCGATATGTTTCAGCTCGCACTCGATGCCCATCATTTTTGCAGCGGCGAAGATCTGTTGGAAATGCAGGGCCTGTGGAACGCCCACCACATACCAGATGGCATCGGGATGCCAGTGCTTGATGCGATACTCGATAGTCGCGAGGTCTGTTGTCGCGTAGAGAAAACCGCCGTCGCTTTTGCGGATGATGGCGGGCTTGCCGTCGAGCGCGGGAGTATCGGGAAAGAAAATGCAGAGCGCGCCCTCGCTGGTGGTCGCGATGCCGCGCTTCTCGAGTTCCGTGCA